>NZ_JBXWSB010000082.1:0-21090 GCF_059613205.1 Ruegeria sp. BHSB064 | reverse complement strand
TCACCGGTGCCAGCTGCGCCGGATCGCCGAATAACAGAAGGGTTGGGAAAATCTCTTTCAGATCTTCAAATTGACGGTCGTCCAGCATCGACGCTTCATCGACAAACCCGATGTCCAGAGGTTCGTCACGCCGTTTCCAGCCAGTGATGAAGTCCGATCCCCGCAAACCGGCTGCGGCCAGTGCCCCGGGCATGGACTTGTTGTTTTCATAAAACGCCACAGCCCGATCCAGGGCTTCATCTGTCAGTCCTTCAATCTCAGGGCGTTCGTCATTGCCCGCCAGCCATTCGGCAATGCGTTCATATTCCGGGTCATACACCGGCGTGTAGAGAATGCGGTGAATTGTGGTGGCGGGCACACCACGCAGACGCAGAACACTTGCCGCCTTGTTGGTCGGGGCCAGGATGGCCAAGCTGCGCTTATCCTTCGATTTGCGACTTTCATAGTCGCCGGACACAATCTGCACCCCGGTCTCTGCCAACGCTTTGTAAAGTTCAGCCAACAACAGAGTTTTACCAGACCCAGCCTTGCCGATCACGGCCATTACGCCCGATTTCCCCGCCCCCGGCAGCTTGAGAAGGGCGTCATCTTCCAGATCGACACCCGCTGATCGCAGCATCTCGGCGATGCTGTCAAATGCGGCGGCCTGGTCATCCGAGAAGGTTACATTTTGCAAAGACATGGCGCGACCCTACAGGGCCACGCCGACCATCACCAGATGCGGAATGGCGTTTTCAACCGCTTATGCGGACAAGGCAAACCGGTGCCGTTTTTTGGGCCCAAACGCCGTGTTAAACCACAAGCGTGACAGCTCGCGCGGGATGCCTGCCCGTTCCGCGACGCGGTTGCAGTCATCCGCCGAATAAGGCCACAACCCGACCGAGATTTGATCCCGTCCACTGCCCTGGGTGCTCAGAACCTCGGGCGATGAGCCGATCAGGCGATAGATACGGATCATGCGTGCGTCAAAAACACCGGCGATATGGGTCAGGCCAAAACCCTCCATCATTTCACCACCGCTCAGCATAATGGCCCCGGCCGTATGAGGGCCTGCGTTGCGTGACAGGCAAAACCGTGTCACTTCCCAGATCAGCGGGCTGCAAATGGGTTTGCCCCCGTTGAGGTGCCCAAACACCTCGTTGATCATCACCCGACCCGTAGTGGGCAGCACCCGCATCGACCCGCCATGACTGCCGTCCGGCTCTTCCCAGATGACGTAGAGCGGGTTGAGCGTATCGTACTCGTCCCGTTCCTCCCCTCGTTCGTTGACATGGACATCCCACCCCAACCGGGTTTTGAACTGATCCGCTCGATCCTTGAACATCCCCTCTGCCAGAGTCGGAAATCTGTGCAACTCATCGGCATATAAATAACGCAACATGACTTGTTCCCCTTGTCGTCCTGTGCAGGAACGAAGGGGGTACAGAGTCATGGTTAATTTAGGGTTTGGAGACCGCTCGGCCCTTAAACCACTATTAATCCTCGGCTGAGCGCGGTTGCGATTGCGTGGGTGGTGTTTTGGGCACCCAGTTTGGACCGGGCGCTTTCGATGTAGACCCTCAGCGTATGCTCTGAAATTGACAGGGAATGCGCAACTTGCGCACGGCTGTATCCCAAGGCCAAAAGGGTGATCGCGTCTATTTCCCGTGGCGACAGGTTGCGTGCGGAATCCGGTTGCCTGTCTTTTTCGAACTCCAGAGCCTTGCGATTGATGTAATGCGCGACCAGGATCAGATCCCGCCCGTAAGTCGAAATAAAGCGTTGCCAGACCTGATCATCACAACTGTGATTTACGGTGAATAGGGCAAACTGTCCGTTCGGTCCCCGGATCGGAATGGAATATCCCTGATTGCCGACTCCGTGGTTTCTGGCATCTTCAAGAAAGGATTTTGCGACCCTGCTCGACCAATCCAGTGATTTCCAGTCGACAGGATGAAACCTTTGGAAACATCCGAGAATAACAGGGTCAATCCGGTGATAATTTTTGTCTCGGTAACGTTCATCCCACGCATCTGAGTAGGTGGTGTAACCGTATTGATCGCCGGCACCGTCAACCCAGTGATAGGTCAGATGTTCGACCTGCAGAACATCCCGCAATCGCTCAGCAACGTTGCTAAGCTCTTCAAGCGTGTTGGTGTTTTCCAAATCCTGCAGGATTTGACCCAATTCGACTTCTGTTCCCATCCGCGGGCGCTCGTGCCTCGTTCTTCAGGGACGCAATCTCAGCCGCAGCGATCAGCCTTGTGTCATCCAGCTGCTCGGCAAGCGCGCTCAACCCGTTCGCAACGGCGAAAGCATTGAGGTCCGACAATACGTCCAATATCCACTCATTCTGCGCCATTAGGGTCTCTCTGAAACAGTTAACGAAGCGTTAACACAACCATAACATGTATAATCTTTTTCGACCTATTCACCGGTTTCTACTCCCCAAAAATAGCGGGTCCAAGAATTGTAAGTCTTTGAAATTTCGAAACCTTCGACTGAAAACGAAACACCCGCGCGCCGGTCTGGCGATTCGCGGGTGTTTCATATCTGCAACCTGACTGATGATCAGCCTGCGTCGAGAACCTCTTCCAGAGTACGCAGGCCAGTGCGGGGGGCTTGAACAAGAACAGACATGTTGCCCGGCTTATGCTCGTTCCGCAGCATCTTCATGTGCGCCTCGGGCAGATCGTTCCAGGTGAACACCTCTGACATGCAGGGATCCAGGCGGCGTTCGACCATCAGCTTATTCGCGGCAGCCGCCTGTTTCAGATGCGCAAAGTGTGAGCCTTGCAAGCGCTTTTGATGCATCCACATGTAGCGCACGTCGAAGGTACAGTTGAAGCCGGTGGTACCGGCGCAGATCACGACCATACCGCCCTTTTTGACAACAAAGGTCGAGACCGGGAACGTGCTTTCGCCGGGGTGTTCAAACACCATATCCACATTGTTGCCTTTTCCGGTGATGTCCCAGATCGCCTTGCCGAACTTGCGGGCCTCTTTGAACCATTCGGCATATTCCGGCGTGTTCACCGTGGGCAGCTGGCCCCAGCAGTTGAAGTCTTTCCGGTTCAGAACGCCCTTGGCACCCAACCCCATGACAAAGTCGCGTTTGCTTTCGTCCGAGATCACACCGATCGCATTTGCACCGGCTGTATTGATCAACTGGATCGCGTAAGACCCCAGACCGCCGGACGCACCCCAAACCAGAACGTTCTGGCCCGGCTTCAGATCATGCGGCTCGTGACCAAAAAGCATCCGGTAAGCGGTTGCCAGAGTCAGGGTGTAACACGCGGCCTCTTCCCAGGTCAGATGCTTGGGGCGCGGCATCAACTGTTGTGCCTGAACACGCGTGAACTGGCTGAAAGAGCCGTCTGGTGTCTCGTAACCCCAGATCCGCTGGCTGGGCGAATACATCGGATCGCCGCCGTTGCATTCCTCATCATCGCCGTCGTCCTGGTTGCAATGGATGACAACTTCGTCGCCCACTTTCCAGCGCTTCACCTTGTCGCCAACGGCCCAGACAATGCCTGACGCATCCGAACCGGCGATGTGATATGGGGCTTTGTGGCCATCAAACGGGCTGATCGGCTGCCCCAAGGCGGCCCAGACGCCGTTGTAGTTGACGCCAGCCGCCATCACCAGAACCAGCACCTCGTTGCTGTCCAGTTCGGGCACGTCGACCACTTCTTGCTGCATCGCAGTGTTCGGTTCGCCATGGCGTTCCTTACGGATGGCCCAGGCGTACATCTGCTTGGGGACAAATCCCATCGGAGGGATCTCACCCATTTCATAGAGGTCCTTTTCAGGTGCCTCGTACGACGCGATACCGCTTTCGGTGTCCAAAGCCATGCTGGCCTCCTTTTTCTAACATCGTTGCCGCAACGCAGAATCGCGCGCTTCACAAGATGAGATATTTGCCGCTGAGTAATAATGCAACCGTTTTTGGTGCTGATTTGTAATTTTATGACCCAGCAGATGCAGAAAGTTATTTCGCAGGCGCAGTATTTGAAGTTTTTTTACGAACAGGCACCGAGGCTGCGTAGTAGTCCAGCAAATCCACTCGCTGACCTGAAAGTTTAAGAGTGTCCTCCTGACGGCTTAAGATCCTGCGTTCGACCAACTGATTCAGAGCGTTTTCAACCGCTGCTTGATCCATGTCTGACTGATGACCGTCCTCGGCCAACATGGACAGTATTTGGGCTCGCACGTCTTCTTCCAGCAGAGACCCGTTTTCCTGCAACAAACGGCACGCCGCAGGTGCTGGAACCAACGGAATGGCTTGACCAATACGTTGCATCAGTTCTCGGGCCAGATCCGTCATGACATCGTCATCGCTGACAGCACGAAAATCCTTTAGCGAAATTGGGACCCCATATCGCACCGAGGCGACCCCAAATCGCTTGTACCGCCCAATCAGGCGCCGCCAGATCTGTTTGAGAATCCAGCGCGAGATCACCCCGATCCGGGCACGGAATCGACGCTCGGACCCCAAGGCAGCGCGGGTCAGGATCGTATCTTCAAGCACCCGGTCATAGTTCAGTGCCACAGGAACAAAAACCACATCACGCCCGTCAGGCGAGGTTCCATCCATAATGTACTTCAATAAACCCAGCTTTGGGCGGCCCAGCGCGCCGGTCAGGCTTAGCCCGCCTTCCGGGAACATGGCTTGCGTCACGCCAGCTTCGGTCGCATGGCGCACATAGCAGGACAGAACCTGACGATAGAGTTCGCTGCCGGATTTACGCCGAATAAAATAAGCCCCCATCGCACGGATCAAACGGCTCAGCGGCCAAACACGCGCCCATTCCCCAACCGCGTAAGACAAGGCAGATTGCTGCGCTGCCAGATAGGTGACAAGCACATAATCCATGTTGCTGCGATGGTTCATCACAAAAACCACGGTTGCGTCCGGGTCGATGTTCTTTACCGCAGCCTCGTCTTCATAACTGAGTCGAACTTCGTAAAACGTATTGCTCAACAGACGGGCGAGACGGATGGCAAAGCTGAAATAGGCAAATGCGGAAAACGACGGGACAATCTCGCGCGCATAGCGACGGGCTTTTTCAAAGGCGACCGCTTCGGGAACGCCTTCTTCCTGCGCATGTTGTTGAACCGCACGTCCAACCTGAGGGTCGTAAATCAACTGCTGGATCATGTCGTGTCGCCGCGCCAGCTTAAATGGTTGAATGGGACGTTGAAGCCTTTGATTCAGGCGCGACACGGCCCGTTCCAGCCTGCGGCGGAAGAACCAGCGCACCGACGGGAACAGAAAATGAGATGCGAAAGTGACCATGGCAAAAACCACGATCAGCAGGAAAAGCCAAAGCGGAAGTTCCACGGTTTGCGTCATGGCGGCACATTGCCACCAATCGCAACCGCTCACAATCTGAACAATTGAAGGATGCCGCAACGCAGCGAATTGACATATCCCGAAAATTGCGCTTTAGAACCTCAAGACGTAATTTTATTGCCCATCGAAACACGAGGCTCCTCTATGACGCAGACGCAGAAAGATCGCCCCTGGCTCATCCGAACCTATGCCGGTCATTCCACGGCCAAAGCCTCGAACGCGCTCTATCGGGGGAACCTGGCGAAAGGGCAAACCGGCTTGTCCGTGGCCTTCGATCTGCCCACCCAAACGGGCTATGACAGCGACCACACCTTGGCGCGCGGTGAAGTCGGTAAAGTAGGTGTTCCCGTTTGTCATCTGGGCGACATGCGGGTTTTGTTCGACCAGATTCCGCTGGAGCAGATGAACACCTCGATGACGATCAACGCCACTGCCCCATGGCTTTTGGCGCTTTATATCGCCGTCGCGGAAGAGCAAGGCGCAGATGTGTCGAAACTGCAGGGCACGGTGCAGAATGACCTGATCAAGGAATATCTGAGCCGCGGCACCTATGTTTGCCCGCCCAAACCATCGCTCAAGATGATCGCGGACGTGGCCGAGTATTGCTATACCAACGTTCCCAAGTGGAACCCGATGAATGTGTGTTCGTACCACCTGCAGGAAGCGGGCGCGACACCGGAACAGGAACTGGCCTATGCGTTGGCCACTGCCATCGCTGTGCTGGACGAATTGCGCCCCCGCGTTCCGGCTGAGGATTTCCCAGCCCTGTGCGGCCGGATTTCGTTTTTCGTAAATGCTGGTATCCGTTTTGTTACCGAAATGTGCAAAATGCGCGCCTTTGTCGATCTTTGGGACGAGATCCTGCAACAACGCTATGGTGTCGAGAACCCGAAATTCCGCCGATTCCGCTATGGCGTGCAGGTGAACTCGTTGGGCCTGACCGAACAGCAGCCCGAAAACAACGTCTATCGTATCCTGATCGAGATGCTGGCCGTGACGCTGTCGAAAAACGCGCGCGCGCGTGCGGTGCAGTTGCCCGCGTGGAACGAGGCTCTTGGACTGCCGCGCCCCTGGGATCAGCAATGGTCGATGCGGATGCAGCAGATTCTGGCATATGAGACCGACTTGCTGGAATTCGACGATCTGTTCGACGGCAACCCTGCCGTTGACGCCAAAGTTGAAGACCTGAAAACAGGCGCACGGGCCGAGTTGGCAAACCTGGACTCGATGGGGGGCGCAGTAGCTTCCATCGAGTACATGAAATCCCGTCTTGTGGATTCAAACGCAGACAGGCTGAACCGTATCGAACGGAACGAAACCGTCGTTGTTGGTGTAAACAAATGGATCGAAGGTGAGGCTTCCCCTTTGCAGACCGAAGATGGCGGTATCATGGTTGTCGATCCGGCGGTCGAGCAGGAACAGATCGACCGCCTGAACCAATGGCGCGAAGAACGCGACGATGCTGCGGTCAAAGCAGCTTTGGCCGCCTTGCGCGACGCGGCGCAGACCGGAGCGAACGTGATGCAGCCTTCAATCGCCGCGGCCAAGGCGGGTGTCACCACAGGTGAATGGGCGGAAGAGATGCGCAAGGTCTACGGCACCTATCGCGGCCCAACCGGTGTCTCTGGATCTGTTTCGAACAAAACCGAAGGGTTGGACGATCTGCGTGCTGCTGTCGACGCGGTCAGTGACAAGCTGGGCCGCCGTCTCAAATTCCTTGTCGGCAAGCCGGGATTGGATGGCCATTCAAACGGGGCCGAACAGATCGCCTTCCGCGCCCGCGATTGCGGTATGGACATCAGCTATGAGGGCATCCGCCTGACCCCAGAGGAGATCGTGGACGCCGCGCGCGAAGACGATGCGCATGTGATTGGCCTGTCCATCCTGTCCGGAAGCCACCTGCCTCTGGTCGAAGATGTCCTGACACGTTTGCACAAAGCAGGGTTGTCTCATATCCCGGTTGTGGTCGGAGGAATTATTCCCGATGAAGATGCCGAAAAATTGAAAGCGATGGGTGTGGCCAAGGTTTACACCCCTAAGAACTTTGAATTGAACGCAATCATGGGCGATATCGTTGTTTTGGCAGACCCTAAAACTCTTGCCGCTGAATAACTGAGGCGTTTACTTCTTTTTTCCCCGTTTCTGTCCTTTATATCTTTGGGATGGAATAATCCAGTTTTTGGAAATACGGTGCGCGCCAATGCGCACCGTTATTTAATTCAACCGGAGAGGACTGATGGGGATCAATCTCGAACAAATGTCGCGAAAAGAGTTGTTGGCTTTACGCGAAGAAATCGAAAAGGCGCTTGTCAGCGCTGAAAAACGCGAACGGCAAGAGGCATTGAAGGCGGCAGAAAAAGCCGCAGCGGAATTCGGCTTTTCGTTGTCCGAGTTATCCAGCGACGCGCCGCGTGGCGGAAAAGCGCCTAAATTCAAAGCAAAATACCGCAACCCGTCGAACCCGGACCAGACCTGGTCAGGCCGCGGCCGTAAACCTCAATGGGTCCATGATGCCCTAAAGGCGGGTACGGATATTTCCGAACTGGAAATTTGATCAAGGTAAATTGAACAAATGACCATTCACATTGGCGCCGAAAAGGGCGAAATCGCGGAAACCGTTTTATTGCCCGGAGATCCCTATCGGGCAAAATGGGCCGCCGAAACGTTTTTGACCGATGTAAAGCAAGTCAATAACGTTCGGGGAATGCTTGGCTTTACCGGAAAATGGAAAGGAAACTCTGTTACAATTCAGGGCAGTGGTATGGGGATGCCCTCTCTTTCCATTTACGTGAATGAACTGATCCGCGATTACGATGCAAAAACTCTGATCCGTATCGGCTCATGTGGCGGCATGCAGGACAGCGTTAAAGTGCGTGATGTCATTCTTGCAATGACATCAACCACGCTCAGTACCCCTTCGCGGGGCATCATGAAAGAGCTGAACTTTGCCCCCTGCGCTGACTGGGACTTGTTGCAAGCTGCGGCAGCGGCGGCTGCGGCCAAGGGAACGCCGACGCATGTTGGCGGAATTTACTCCTCCGATGTCTTCTACGACGAACGCCCGGATCTGAACGAGCAGATGGTGCGTCACGGCATTCTGGGCGTCGAAATGGAGGCTGCGGAGCTGTACATTCTGGCGGCACGCCACAAGTGCCGGGCGTTGGCCGTACTCACTGTTTCCGATCACCTTTTGACCGGAGAAGCTCTGCCGTCGTCTGAACGCGAGCGCAGCTTTGGTGACATGGTGGAAATCGCCCTTCAAGCGGCTTTCCCGAACAACTGAGTGAAGGCAAGCACCACCAGGTGCCTGTCGGACTTATCGCCCGTGCGTGCGATCATACCCATTGCGCGCCGGGCTTTTCCAACCTTTCAAATCACTTTCAGCGGGGGCGAATGTTTCGACCAGCAAAGGGAAACAGGCAGCCGTGTCCGAGGAATGCTCGGACGAACAATCCCCGCCCGGACAAGCACTCAGATTTCCAAGCAGATCAATCTCGGCAAAGAACTCAAGATAGTCGCCGGGACGCACGGGTGAGGCTTTCATAAAGTACTGACCCGTATCGCGGGTAAACCCGGTGCACATAAAGACATTCAGCACGTCATGTACTGCAAGTTCAGCCTCGGCCAACGACAGATCCAGATGGTCCGCAAGCGCGCGGGTCAGGTTTGAATGACAGCAGTGGTGGTATTGCGTACCCGACAACAGGTTGCCCGTATACGGATCGCACCGCGTACCGATAACGTCATGGACCGACCCGCCGAAGGCGTCGATCCCGTACCACTCCAGCGTGTCTTCAACGATCGTGGCCATAGGGCGCAGATGGGGAAAACTGGACCACATCTGTTCTCCGGTGGTCAGATGCGTTCCATGCAAGGCGCGGGTTTTACCTGAATAGAACCGCTCGGACAGGTCATTGCGGTTCCACATGTTCAAATCACCGACCTGTGGGCCTTCGACGGACGTAATTCGAAAAAAGTGCCCTGCCGGCACCTCAAAACATCGCGCATCGCGCGGGGGAACCAGAACCTCATCCGTTTTGACTGCGCCTTGGCGCAGGGATCGCATCCACGACACATCAGGTCTTGGCAACGCGTCGTTCGGGTAGCAGATGACAGGGGCCACCGCGCGACGGGCGTCGGCGTCCTCAGGTGGGCGGATTGTGTTTTCGGAACCGTTCATGGCCAACACAGTGGCGCATTGCTCTGGCCGCGGAAAGCCGGAACTTTCAGAAATCACTTCCCTTCAAGCACTGAAGGGGTTGTTCTTGGGCCGCGATCTCGGCGCCGCAGAAGCTGCACCGCCAGACACCATGGCTTTTGTCCTGGCGCCACCGACAATCACGCGTCAGCGAAGAATGACGGGCGCGCCAGACAAAATAGCCGAATACACCGGCCGCCAACAGAAGCAGAAGAACAGGCATTCCCTTGCTTTGCCGATTAGCCGTCGTAATTCAAGTCTTACGGCCTGTATCAGGCTGCGTTTGCGTATTCGAACAACTCGGGTTCCTTATCAGCTTGAACCGGCTCTGGTGTGTAATACGCCCATGCCTGCTCAAGCAGTTCCAACGCTTCTTGCGCGTCTTTTTTTTGTTTGGAAGTGTCTTTGCTCATTGGAGTGATCCTGACTTAATCTCATCACTCCTCCCTGCCCAAAAAATAAGGCAACGCAGCCGAGGCTGCATCGCCTAATTTTGCAAGTTGGACATGCGCTTACCGCAAAACGCAACGTCGCCTATACAGCGCGTTCCACCATCATCTTTTTGATTTCGGCAATCGCCTTGGCCGGGTTCAGACCTTTGGGGCAGGTCTTGGCGCAGTTCATGATGGTGTGACAACGGTAGAGCTTGAACGGATCTTCCAGCTCATCCAGACGTTCGCCCGTGGCCTCATCGCGGCTGTCAATAATCCAGCGATAGGCGTGTAGAAGCGCTGCGGGGCCAAGATACCGGTCACCGTTCCACCAGTAGCTGGGGCACGAGGTCGAGCAGCTGGCGCACATCACGCATTCATAGAGGCCATCCAGCTTCTTGCGGTCCTCGATCGACTGTTTCCATTCTTTCGCAGGACGGTTTGTCTTGGTTTCCAGCCACGGCATGATCGACGCGTGTTGCGCATAGAAATGGGTCAGATCAGGGATCAGGTCCTTGACAATCGGCATATGCGGCAACGGGTAAATCTTCACGTCGCCCTTGATCTCATCCATGCCGTAAATACAAGCCAGCGTGTTGATCCCGTCGATGTTCATCGCACAAGAGCCGCAGATGCCTTCGCGGCAAGACCGGCGGAAGGTCAATGTCGGGTCGATCTCGTTCTTGATCTTGATCAGCGCGTCCAGAACCATCGGGCCGCATGTATCCATATCGACGAAATATGTGTCAACACGCGGGTTCTGACCGTCATCGGGGTTCCAGCGGTAGATTTGGAACTTGCGCACATTCTTCGAGCCATCCGGCTTGGGCCAGGTCTTGCCGGTGGTAATCCGGGAATTCTTGGGCAGGGTCAGTTGAACCATGTCAATTCTCCATTCAGCACAAGGCCGCCTTTCAGCCTGTCCGGGCGCGATCAGACGCCCCTCGGTTATAATGGCCCCAATGGGCAATGTTCACGTCAAAATCCGGCGAGAGCCAGTCCGCAACGCTTTGTGGGTCATCTTTGTCGATATCATAGCGCAGGAAGCGAGGATTTCCGTCGAAATAGGCTTCGACCTCGGCGTGGTGCACATCGTACAAATGCGCCCAGCCCTGTTTCACCTCATCCGCCGTCTGGCCATTTGCCTTGCAGCACCGCTCCAGATAGCCACCACTGGCATGGCTGGCTCGTGAGTTGATCCAGTCCGCGCAGTTGCGCGTGTTCAGCAGGAAGTAAGCATCCGGGTAAGCCGCGTGCAGTTCCCGAAAGAGCCGAGCACCGTCCAGCATGAAGCGCGAATTGACAAAGGCAATGTCAGTGAAAGCCCGAACCGCACCGAACCCGTCCAAGGGTCTACGTCCCATGGCAATGTTGGTCATCATACGATGCGCCAGATTTTGACCCTGTTCATCTTCCCAATGAACGGACGTTATTCCGCTGTTTTGAAACAGCTTGTGAAACGAGGTCGTCGCACAGCGATTCAACCCGATCAGGATGATTTTGGGGTCGCTTGACCAGGACATCAAAACTTCGACCGTCATGACAAGCACCAAGCACGCGCCATCCGCAGGCTGATTGCCTGCATCAGGATCGCGGATATTTGGCGCTTGTGCAGCATTGCCTGCTTTCCCTGCCTTTAGAACGTCCGCGCTTTGGGCGCGATTTTCTGCAGGCTGATACCGCCTTGGTCCTCGGTCGTCAGCGGATCAACGATGACCGGGCGATAGCTCAGCTCAACTGCATTGCCCTCAACCCGGCTGACCGTATGCACGCGCCAGTTTTCATCGTCACGTTCGCTGAAGTCCTCGTGCGCGTGGGCGCCACGGGATTCTTTACGAGCCTCAGCACCAACGATGGTCGCCAGCGCATTGGGCATAAGGTTGGTCAGCTCCAGCGTTTCCATCAGGTCGCTGTTCCAGACCAACGAGCGGTCTGTGACTTTCAGATCGTCCATCTTGGCAGCAATCGCGGTCATCTTTTCGACGCCTTCAGCCATTGTTTTGGCCGTACGGAACACAGCTGCGTCCGCCTGCATGGTTTTCTGCATTTCAAGGCGCAGTTCTGCCGTCGGGACCGAGCCGCTCGCGTTGCGGACCTCATCGAACCGGTCGAAAGCCTTGTCGACCGATGCCTGGTTCAGAACAGGGTTCGGCGCTTCGGCATCCACAACTTTACCAGCGCGGATCGCGGCTGCGCGGCCAAACACCACGAGGTCGATCAACGAGTTAGATCCCAATCGGTTCGCACCATGGACCGATGCACAACCCGCCTCACCCACGGCCATCAAGCCGGGGACAACGGCCGTTGGGTCATCGACAGTGGGGTTGAGAACCTCACCCCAATAGTTGGTCGGAATACCGCCCATGTTGTAATGCACGGTCGGCAGAACCGGGATTGGTTCTTTGGTCACGTCGACCCCCGCAAAGATCTTTGCGCTTTCCGAGATACCCGGCAAACGCTCTGCCAAAGCTTCGGCGGGCAGGTGCGACAGGTTCAGGTGGATGTGATCCCCTTCCGCGCCAACACCCCGGCCTTCACGGATCTCCATCGTCATCGAGCGCGAGACATAGTCACGCGGCGCAAGGTCTTTGTACTGGGGCGCATAGCGTTCCATGAACCGCTCGCCTTCCGAGTTGGTCAGATAACCGCCTTCGCCGCGCGCGCCTTCGGTGATCAGACAGCCCGAACCGTAGATGCCAGTTGGGTGGAACTGCACAAACTCCATGTCCTGCAATGCCAGACCCGCGCGGGCCACCATGCCGCCGCCGTCGCCGGTGCAGGTATGGGCCGATGTCGCGCTGAAATATGCACGGCCATAACCGCCAGTCGCAAGAACAACCATCTTGGCGTTGAAGACATGCATCGTGCCGTCGTCCAGCTTCCAGCAGACAACGCCCTGACACTGCCCATCCTCGGACATGATCAGGTCGATCGCGAAGTATTCGATGTAGAACTCGGCGTTGTTTTTCAGCGACTGACCATACAGCGTGTGCAGGATCGCGTGGCCGGTCCGGTCGGCGGCGGCACAGGTCCGCTGCACGGCGGGGCCTTCACCGAACTCGGTTGTGTGACCGCCGAACGGGCGCTGATAGATCTTGCCTTCTTCAGTGCGGCTGAATGGAACGCCGTAATGCTCCAACTCGTACACGGCCTTGGGTGCTTCTCGCGCGAGGTATTCCATCGCGTCGGTGTCACCCAGCCAGTCAGACCCTTTGACAGTGTCATACATGTGCCACTGCCAGTGGTCAGGACCCATGTTCGACAAGGACGCCGCGATACCACCCTGGGCGGCCACTGTGTGCGAACGGGTTGGGAAAACCTTGGTTACGCACGCGGTGCGCAGTCCCTGTTCCGCCATGCCCAAAGTCGCCCGCAGACCGGCCCCACCGGCGCCGACAACGACCACGTCATAATCATGCGTTTCGTATTCGTATGCAGCCATTTCTTTCAGCTCCGGGAATTAAAGGGCAATGCGCGCGATGGCGAAAATGCCAGCCGCTGCTGCGCCGTAGGACAGGCAGGTCACCAGAATGATCAGGACCTTTTCAAGCGTGCCGTGAACATAGTCTTCCAACATCACTTGTGCGCCATCCGCGAAATGCTTGAAACCAACCGCCAGCGTCAGTGCTGCAACTATCGCAGGGAAGGGGCGTGAGTAGTAATCCAGAACCACATCAAACGGCTGACCCAGAACGGGTCCAAACGTGAAGACAAACAAAGGCACGAGGATCAGCAGCGCTACCGAGCTGACTTTCATGGCCCAGAAATGGGCAGTGCCGGATTTCGCCGAGCCAAGGCCAGCGGCGCGTTTGCGGTCGGTCAGATAACGCATCTCAGTCCTCCAATCACGCGACGATGACAAGGGTCAGAAGGGTCAACACAACCGATCCGATGACAACGGCCCAACCCAGTTTGGTCGCTGTTGGAAGGTCCAAGCCAACCGCGTTGTCCCAGATCAGGTGCCTCACACCGGCCAGAGTGTGATACCAAAGGCCCCATACGGATAGTGCCATCACCAAATCCCCCAGCATCGAGGTGATCACCCCGTTCGCTCTGGCAAACGCTTCGGGCGACGTGGCAGCGGCCAGGAACCACCAAACGATCAGCAGGCCCGCCACGAGCAAGGCGTTTCCTGTGATACGGGTCAGGATAGATGTGACCGACGTCAGCTGTGGACGATAGATCGACAGATGCGGCGAAAGTGGGCGATTGCCCCGATTTACATCGGCCATGGCGGCTCCTTTTCGGTTGGCTACCGAACGTTTTACTGTTTTTTGCGACACTGTCACGTGCTGCGGCTGCAAAAAACAGCAAATTCGGCTCAAATTGGCGGATAATCCCAATATGTGATCACACAAAATAATGTCGTGATCACATATGACATTCCCCTTCATCAATGTTAGCGATTTCAAAGGCAAAAGGATGTGATCACGAATCTTTTGACACGTCACTTAAGCCCTGCGGTTTGCTGCGTCACTTCGCGCAACAGTTTTCTGCGAATTCGCTCCGGGTAGTCGGCAAACGCGGCTGCTGAAACCACAAATGCACCTTCACCCACTATGACATTCTCAAAGAAATATGCCGTCAAATCCGGCTCACTCTCTTCAATGGCCAGGGCGTTGACCACAACCCCTCGGTCCCGCAAGGCGGCGTGAACTTGCGTCGGCTCGACGCCCTCATTGGATACCCCGTCACCCGACAAATCGATCAGATGTCGGGTGCAGTGGGACACAGGCTCGAAGGAGTCGAGCGTTGTCTGAAGCGCTTCCCCAATCGCGGTTGAAAAGTTCCGCCAGATGCGCGGATCCTCAGAAACCTGTTCCGCAAACCGATCCAAAGCAGCGAAACTGTCGATACGGGTCCAGGGAATCGTGATCCGCTGACGCGACGACCCGGTCCATTGCACCAGCATCAACTGTGCCTGACCCCGAACCAATGCCTCGGAGACGATCGGGTCGCGCAGACCAGCGGCCAGGCCGTCCATCTGAATGCGGTACTCGGT
The DNA here is from genome assembly GCF_059613205.1 of Ruegeria sp. BHSB064. NCBI lineage: Bacteria > Pseudomonadati > Pseudomonadota > Alphaproteobacteria > Rhodobacterales > Roseobacteraceae > Ruegeria > Ruegeria sp. BHSB064. The sequence goes on along the minus strand of NZ_JBXWSB010000082.1, from coordinate 6,124 downwards.
GCCGTCGACCGAACCAGACACATCTACGGCTAAGGCCAAAGCCAGATCACAGGCTTGGGCTGCGGGTGCCAGAAACAGACTGGCCACTATCGCGCGCAGGATATCCATGGTGCAAACCTAGCACGGCTTGCACGCATTGCATTCACATAACTGTCAGTTCGCCTATTGCGGCATCAGCGCCCAATAATCGAGGTCCAGAAGAACGTCCGACAAATACCGCCCATCGTCGTTCTTCAATGCAAACGGCGCGCCCCCTTTGGTGGCGACCAGACGCAACCGGATGGCCCCCACGCCGGGCACGCCAGTCTCTGCCTTGTCTAGAACCTCGGACCACGCTTTGATGGTATCGCCTGCAAAGCAGGGGTTGGAATGCGCGCCACCGTTCAGGCCAACGATCATCTGCGCATTTGCCAAGCCATTGAACGACAAGGTACGCGCCATCGAAATGACGTGACCCCCATAGATCAGGCGACCTTCAGGTCGAAACGTCAGGTCGAAATGCACCTTGGCGGTATTCTGCCATAAACGCGTGGCCAACATATGCTCGGCCTCTTCCACGGTGACACCGTCCACGTGGTCGATGGTCTCACCGATGTCATAATCGCCCCAGCGATGTGGCTCACCTGCCAATGCAAAATCGTAGTTCGAGAAATCAAGGCCCTCGGGCACGATGAGGTCTTGAGGACCAAGAGCCTTCTTCAACTCGGGAACCACCGTCTCAGGCGCAGGTGAATCGACATTCGCTTTGCGTACCATAACCCAACGAACGTATTCGATGACCACCTCGTCCAACTGGTTCAGCCCACGGGTGCGCACCCACACGACACCGGTTTTCCCGTTCGAGTTCTGCTTGACCCCGATCACCTCGGAGACCGAACGCAGCGTGTCACCTGCATAGACGGGCTTGAGCCAACGGCCTTCGGCGTACCCAAGATTGGCAACCGCGTTCAGCGATACATCGGGCACCGTTTTGCCAAACACCAAATGGAAAGCGGCCAGATCATCGATCGGGCTTTCCGGCAAACCACAATCCCGAGCAAATTCATCCGAAGAATACAGCGCATGACGTGCAGGATAGAGCGCGTGATACAAACCGCGCTCTCCTTCGGTCACCGTGCGCGGTACGGCGTGCTGCAGCACCTGCCCGACGGAATAGTCCTCGAAAAAACGGCCCGGATTTGTTTTTGCCATCACTGCTGTCCCAGTTTCATTTCGGGGGAATAGTCGGCCTCGACCTCTTTGGTCACAGCCTGCGCACAGCGCATCACGTTGTTTGCTTTGTCAAAAGCATAGGATGGATCGCCGTACAGCACCCACCCTTTGGCCAGCGCGTCAGACACTTTGTGACAGAAGGCAGACGTGTCTTCTTCGGTCAACAAACGATAGAGTTTTGCCATTGACTGAGATCCTTATGAGCCGAACGGAGACGGGCCAACCAACCCGTGGATATAGCCGATGATCCCCAGCAGGACGATCGACGCCACAAAGAACATCGCATCCTTGCCGTAAGTTCCGGGCTCAGCCGGGCTCCAATCAGGTTCGGACTTGTTGATCACGATCACCTCGACCACGGCCCATGCCAGAAGCCCGCCAAACAGGATGATCGAAGCCAGATCACCGTTCACCAGCAAATGCGCAAAGGCCCACAGCTTGAAACCGCCCAACATCGGATGGCGTAGCTTGTTCAGCAAACGGCCTTTTGTGCCAGCAGGGCTCATCAAGTAAATCGCGATGAGAACCAACAGGTTGTTGACGTGGATCAGAAAGGTCGGAGGCGTCCAGACATAGATGAAATCGGTCATGCGGTAGCCGAAGATCATCAGCAGAATCGACGCAACCAGCGCCAAGGCAACTGCACCCTTGCCGCTGTTGCCCATTGCGGCCCGGCGTTCTGGAGCCGCGCGTTTAAACAGATGTGCCGCCCACCACAGCGCCACACCAAGAATTAAAAGAACAAAGCCCATGCTGGCCTACCCCGCTTGCAAAGCTGAAATCGCCTCTGCTTTTGCCAGAATTTCGCGGGCTGTTGCAACGTGAAGGTTTTCAACAATCTTGCCATCCACAACAGCAACACCCTGGCCCTGTGCTTCGATTTCTTCAAAAGCTGTGATTTGGCGGCGGGCCAGATCAATTTCGTCGTCAGAGGGTGCGTAGGCGGCATTCGTGATCTCTATCTGAGCTGGATGAATCAGTGTCTTGCCGTCGAAACCCATATCGCGACCTTGTGCACATTCAGCGGCCAGACCTTCGCCATCCTTGAACGCGTTGTATACGCCATCAACGATGATCAGCCCTTCGGCCTTGGCAGCCAGCAGGCACAGACCCAGCGAGGTCATTAGCGGCAGACGGTCAGGGCGGAAACGGGTTTGTAGTTCCTTTGCCAGATCGTTGGTGCCCATCACGAACCCGGCCATCCGGGGATGGGCTGCGATTTCAGGCGCATTGAACATCCCACGCGGCGTTTCCATCATGGCCCAGATCGGCATATCTCCGGTGATCTCGGCCAGCGCATCCACGTCGGCGGCCGAGTTTACCTTGGGCAGCAGAACAACGTCCGCATCCATGTCGCGCACCGCCTCAGCGTCGGCACGACCCCATTTGGTGTCCAATCCGTTGATCCGCACGATCTTGACCCGCGCCCCATAACCACCAGTGGCCAAGGCTGCCTTGAGCGTTTCGCGCGCGTTGTCCTTCTCGTCTGCTGCGACAGCATCCTCCAGATCAAAGATGATCGCATCCACAGTAAGTGTCCGGGCCTTGTCCAGAGCCCGGTCTCTGGAACCAGGGATGTAAAGAACCGAACGATAGGGGCGCTGACGAGGATCCATGGACCACTCCCATTGAAATAAAGTTGCGCGGAATGGGGCATTTTTTACCGGAAAGTTCAAGAAGAAATTTGCCGCAGCGCAGCAAAAGCGACGCAACGTGCTTTGCCTTAACCGAATTTCGCCACCTCGGCCCCACCCTGAAGAGCCTATGGAATCGAAGGGGTACGGGATGGATAGGACACTGTTCAAGATGACGATGGGTCTGGGGATCATGACGCTGGCGGCGCAACAGGTACAGGCTGCGGGCCAGAACTGCGCGCCAAGAGAGGACGTGCTGACACGGCTGCATGAAACTTATGGCGAAACGCGTCGGGGCCTTGGGCTGGTCCGGCAAGGCGCGGTTATGGAGCTTTTTGCTTCGGGCGAAAACGGCAGTTGGACGATTACCGTGACTTTGCCAAACGGGATCACGTGCCTGGTGGCCTCCGGTCAGGCCTATGAGGAAATCGCGGACGCCCTGCCGCCGAATGCCTGATTACGTTAGCGCGTCCCAGATCAGTTTGCTGCCCGTCAATGTCAGCAACACGTAGGCAATTCCAAAGAACAGGCGTTCGGACATCATGAAATGCGCCCGAACGCCAAGCCATGCCCCAAGAATAGCGAAAGGTGTCAGCAACAAATCCGCCAGTGCCGTATGCCATGTGAACAAACCCAAAAACGCGTAAGGCACAAACTTTGTGATGTTGATGACCCAAAAAACCAGCACAGTGCTGGCCTGAAATTCGGTTTTCGACAGTTTTTGTGACAACAGGTATACAGCAGCCGGCGGACCCCCGGCGTGGCTGACAAAGCTGGTAAAACCGGCCACCAGCCCCGCAAACAAACCGGCCGAAGGAGGTAGACGGTTGGCAAAACCGCGCACCCACCCTTTGGTCTGCGCGACGTGCCAAATGACGAAACCAACCGAGATGCCGCCGATCAGTAACCGCAGCAGATCGTCGTCCGTTGCCCGGTAGAGCCATGCACCCAACGCAACACCAGGTACACCCCCTAAAATCAGCAGCCAAGAATCTGCCCAACTCCACCGCTTCCAATAAGGCCCCAGCGTAGCCACATCGATGACCATTAGGATTGGCAGCATCAGCGCCAAAGCCTGCCCCGGCTCCAGTATCAGCGCCAGAATCGATGAAGACGCAAAGGCCACGCCCGAGCCGAAACCGCCCTTTGAGATACCTGCAAATATCACCGCAGGGATCGCAACAGCAAAAAACATCAGGTTCAATTCGAACATGCGCCGATCCCGGTTTTGGCTTGTCTCAAAGGCCGTTTAGCGCAATCAAACATGGGTTCGCAAACGGTATGCGGTTGTATGCCACGTCGCAGAACTCTTGCCTATTGCGGATTTAACGACTAGCACGACCGCGATTTCAAAACCGACCGGAGATATTCCAAATGGCCAGACCCAAGATTGCGCTGATCGGCGCGGGGAACATCGGCGGCACGCTTGCGCATCTTGCAGCTGTCAAAGAACTGGGTGACGTAGTCCTGTTTGACATCGCTGACGGGCTGCCGCAGGGCAAGGCGCTCGACATTGCCGAGTCCGGGCCGTCCGAAGGCTTTGACGCCTCGATGAAGGGTACCAGCGATTATGCCGATATCGCCGGTGCGGATGTATGCATCGTGACCGCAGGCGTGGCCCGCAAGCCGGGCATGAGCCGCGATGACCTGCTGGGCATCAACCTGAAAGTCATGAAGTCGGTGGGTGAAGGCATCGCCGCTCATGCGCCCGACGCGTTCGTGATCTGCATCACCAACCCGCTGGACGCGATGGTGTGGGCTCTGCGCGAATTCTCGGGTCTGCCGCACAACAAGGTTTGCGGCATGGCTGGTGTTCTGGACTCGGCACGCTTTGCGCACTTCCTGTCGGAAGAATTCAACGTCTCGATGCGTGACGTCACCGCATTCGTGCTGGGTGGCCACGGCGACACCATGGTGCCGTCAGTCCGTTACTCGACTGTTGCAGGCATCCCGCTGCCTGATCTGGTCGAAATGGGCTGGACCACACAAGAGAAACTGGACGCCATCGTTCAACGCACCCGTGATGGCGGCGCCGAGATCGTTGGCCTGCTGAAAACCGGTTCGGCCTACTACGCACCGGCCACCTCGGCAATCGAGATGGCTGAAGCCTACCTGAAAGACCAGAAACGCGTTCTGCCCTGTGCTGCCTATTGTAGTGGTGAGCTGGGTGTAGATGGCCTGTATGTCGGCGTCCCGACTGTCATCGGTGCAGGTGGTGTTGAACGTATCGTCGACATCAAACTGAACGAAGACGAGCAGGCCGGTTTTGACAACTCGGTCAACGCTGTGAAGGGCCTGATTGACGCCTGCAAAGGTATCGACAGCTCTCTGGCGTAAATCTGCATTCGGATTACCATTTAAGACCGGCCCGTTTTCGGGCCGGTTTTCTTTTGACTTGCGTTTGCCCGGGTCGCTCATGTTGGCGCAAACGTCGCAAATCCCTTTTTTGAATGTGATTTTCGGTCCTTGCTCAGATTTTTCGAATCAATTCATCCAACCCTTACTTTTGTGATCACACCCTAAAAACCCGTGATCACAAATAACGAAAATCTTCGCTAAAAACCCATTGGGCATCAAAAAACCCTTTAAATTTGACCGCTAGACACCCCTATAACGGTTTAAACGCAGTCAGACGGGACAATTTCGATGAACATTCACGAATATCAGGCCAAAGCTCTTCTTCGCAGCTATGGCGCTCCGGTCTCCGATGGTCGCGCCGTGCTGCGCGCCGAGGAAGCCAAAACCGCAGCCGGCGAACTGGACGGCCCGCTTTGGGTGGTCAAAGCGCAAATCCACGCAGGCGGGCGCGGCAAGGGTTCCTTCAAAGAAGTAGACGCCGGTGAAAAAGGCGGTGTCCGTCTGACCAAATCAGTCGAAGAAGCGGCCGAAGAAGCCAAGAAGATGCTGGGCCGCACGCTGGTCACGCATCAGACGGGTCCCGCAGGCAAGCAGGTCAACCGCATCTACATCGAAGCCGGTTCGGGCATCGAACGCGAACTGTATCTGGCCCTTCTGGTGGACCGCCAGACCAGCCGCATTTCGTTTGTCTGCTCGACCGAAGGCGGCATGGACATCGAAGAAGTGGCTGCCGCGACGCCCGAGAAAATCCTGTCTTTCTCTGTCGATCCGGCCACCGGGTATCAGGCGTATCACGGCCGTCGCATCGCCTTCTCGCTGGGTTTGGAAGGCGCACAGGTCAAGCAATGTGTCAAACTGATGAACCAGCTGTACAACGCCTTCGTCGAGAAAGACATGGAGATGCTGGAGATCAACCCGCT
>NZ_JBXWSB010000081.1:0-21413 GCF_059613205.1 Ruegeria sp. BHSB064 | reverse complement strand
TCGAACGCCAGCAAAGCGCCCGGCACTTCAGGCCCGTCAAAGGACGGATCAACATAGGTCAGATTGCCGACCCCACCCAGGTTCAGGAAACACAAAGGCCGATCCGCGCCGAACCACTTGGCACAGGCAAAATGAAAGAACGGCGCCAGCGGAGCGCCCTCGCCCCCCATCGCCACATCATCACTGCGAAAATCCCAGACGACCGGACGCCCCAACGCTTGCGCCAGTCCCAGACCGTCACCCACTTGCAAAGTCCCTCGCCCGCGCGGCTCATGCGCCAGGGTCTGACCGTGAAAACCGATCAGGTCGACCTCTTCAAATTCCGACAGCGCCTCGGCATGGGCGAAAGTGACCATTTCGGCTGCCGCATCGACATCAGGCCCGTGCCACTGTCCCAGCGCCGTTCGCAACACGTCGCGCTCAGCGTCGGTGTAGGCGCGATAACCGCTTGGCCCGAACCCGATAATCTGGTGCCCGTCGGTTTCGACCATCGCGGCATCCACCCCATCCATCGAAGTACCCGACATTGCGCCCAACGCCCGGATCACACCGTGTTTGCTGATGGTCTGGCTCACGCCTGCCTCCTGATCTGGCTGTTCTCTTCGCCACATCCGGGTCTTTGCAGATCACCTCTGGGTTGCAGCCCGGTCAAACTGCCTTTTGTTTGCACAAAAACGCAAGCGTTCTCATCAGGCGGCATTCATTTTTCGCAAATCGCGTGGCTGGATCGACACCGGGTCCACTGATGAAAAGGTGGCTTTTCCTCCTGCGCGCTGCCGCCTATACAGTGCCCCGCAACATTAACCCAAAGGGCACGATATGACCTACCACCCCAAATCGGATTTCATCGCCACGATGATCGAGCGCGGCTTTCTCGCCGACTGCACCGATTATCAGGGCCTTGACGACGCGCTGATCAGTGGGTGCAAACCGGCCTATATCGGCTTTGATGCAACGGCCAAGTCGTTGCATGTGGGCAGCCTGATTCAGATCATGATGTTGCGCTGGTTCCAGAAAACCGGCCACCAGCCGATCACACTGATGGGCGGTGGGACGACCAAGGTGGGCGACCCGTCGTTCCGCGCGGATGAACGCCCCCTGCTGGGCCCCGAACAGATCGATGAGAACATCTCGGGCATCAAGAAGGTGTTCGCCGCCTATATCGACTATGACACGGACGCCGAGAACAAGGCGCTTATGCTGAACAATGCCGAATGGCTGGATGATCTGAACTACCTCGATTTTCTGCGCGATATCGGGCGTCATTTCTCGGTCAACCGGATGCTGTCGTTTGAATCCGTGAAGTCGCGGCTGGATCGTGAGCAATCGCTGAGCTTCCTCGAGTTTAACTACATGATCCTGCAGGCTTATGACTTCCTGGAACTGAACCGCCGCTATGGCTGTGTTCTGCAGATGGGCGGCTCGGACCAGTGGGGCAACATCGTCAACGGCATCGACCTGACCCGCCGGGTGCTGGATCACGAGATCTACGGCCTGACCTCGCCTCTGCTGACCACCAGTGACGGCAAGAAAATGGGCAAGTCTCAGGACGGCGCGGTCTGGCTGAACGCCGAGATGCGCTCGCCCTATGAATTCTGGCAGTTCTGGCGCAACACAACCGACGCGGATGTGGGCCGGTTTCTGAAGCTCTACACTGAATTGCCGGTGGATGAGTGCAATCGTCTGGGCGCGCTTGCCGGGTCCGAGATCAATGAAGCCAAAATCCGTCTGGCCAATGAGGTCACAACACTGCTGCATGGCGCACAGGCTGCGGCCAATGCAGAGGCGACCGCCCGTGAAGTGTTCGAGAAAGGCGGCGTTGGCGGAGATCTTCCGACCCTCACTCTCAGCGCAGATGAGCTGGGCGACGGCATGTCCATCGTGCAGATCATCGTCAAATCGGGTCTGGCCAAATCCGGCAAAGAGGCGAAACGACTGATTGCCGAGAACGGGGCCAAGCTGGACGATGCGCCGCTGACCGATGCAGGGATGATGATCGACGCAGGCGCGCTGTCATCACCCATTAAGCTGAGTGCTGGCAAGAAGCGTCACGCGCTGGTTCAACTGGGCTGATTGTTCATCCGCTTTCGCGCAAAAAAACGGCCACCGTTCTGGGTGGCCGTTTTCTTTTGTGTATACGGCTTAGCGGAGCCCTTTGCCGCCATTCCCCTTGCCGCCACCGCCGTTTCCAGCGCCGTTCCCCTGGCCGTTGTTGCCGCCACCGTTACCGGTGCCAGGTCCGGAACCCCCAGTGTTACCGCCGCCGTTTCCGGGATTTCCGTTGTTCCCGTTGCCGTTTCCGGGTCCACCGCTGTTCCCATTTCCACCGCCGCCATTGCCGCCGTTTCCACCACCGCCGTTGCCGCCGTTTCCACCACCGCCGTTGCCGCCGTTTCCGCCACCGCCATTGCCGCCGTTTCCGCCACCGCCGTTGCCGCCGTTTCCACCGCCGCCATTGCCGCCGTTTCCACCACCGCCGTTGCCGCCGTTTCCACCGCCGCCATTGCCGCCGTTTCCACCACCGCCATTGCCGCCGTTTCCACCACCTCCGTTGCCGCCGTTTCCACCACCTCCGGTGCCGCCGTTTCCACCACCTCCGGTGCCACCGGACTCACCCCCACTTGGCCCTCCCGGACTGGTCGAATCTGCAAACGTTTCGCCGCGCGGTTCAGACCCCCGGCTTTCTCCACGGTTTTGGCTCGAACCCGACAGGCTTGCCGTCGGCAAATCCGTCAGGAGTGCCGCGAGACCCGGGCATTGTGCCCCGGTCACTTCCAACGTTGTCTCGAAATCCGATCGTCTCTGAAGCCTGTCCAGAAAACTCGGTGTCACCTGCACACAATCGCACAGACCCGCATAATCCCCAGAGTTGGCCAAACTACGGGCTGTTTTTCCCGTACAGGTTTCGGGCGCGGCAGATGCGCTGCCTATCATCACCAAACCAAAAACAGGCGCGACAACAACAGCGCCCAGGGATTTTTTCTTACTCATAACCATATCAGGACCTCCTGGCGAAAAAACACATGACGGCCCCGACATCTTCACTCACTTAAAGGCGCGTTTTCGTGAGGAGCGGATTAATTTGTCTTCAGGAATGGCAACCAGGCCCGTATGGACAGCCTCTTCATCAAATATGTGGACACCACCCCCACACACCAGTTATTGAACAAGTGTTCATATCTCTGGGAGGAGTTCACCATGCACTTGTCCACCACAGCCGCACTCGTCACTGGCGGTGCTTCCGGCCTCGGCGAAGCGACGGCCCGCTATTTTGCCTCTGAAGGTGCGCAGGTGACCATTCTGGACCGCGACGCAGATCGCGGCGCTATGGTCGCCGCAGAAATCGGCGGGCACTTCGCGCAAACCGATGTGACGGACGAAGCCTCGGTGGCCGCCGCCGTGCGGCATGGCGTCGAGAAGATGGGCAAGATCACTGTTGCCGTAAATTGCGCGGGCATCGCGTATGGCATCAAGACGGTCGGAAAAGATGGTCCACACCCTTTGGATGCCTTCCAGCGCACCATCGATATCAATCTGGTCGGTACGTTCAACGTCTCACGCCTGGCCGCCGCCGAGATGGCAAAGAATGACCCCGAACCAGACGGAGCAAGGGGCGTGATCATCAACACAGCCTCTATCGCCGCCTTTGACGGGCAAAAGGGTCAGGCGGCTTACGCAGCATCCAAAGGCGGTGTTGTTGGCATGACCCTTCCAATGGCCCGTGATCTGGCCTCGACCGGCATTCGCGTCATGACCATTGCACCGGGCATCTTCATGACACCGATGCTGGCCGGCCTGCCCGAAGAGGTGCAACAACAGCTCGCCGCTGACGTCCCGAATCCACCCCGTTTGGGCGATCCGAAGGAATACGGACGTCTTGCCGGTTTCATTGTCGAGATGGGTTACCTGAACGGCGAAGTCATCCGCATCGACGGAGCCCTGCGCATGCGCTAAAACTGCCCCATGTCGGAACGTGAAAAAATGCAATCCGGACAGTGGTATTGCTGTCTGGACCCGGAACTGGATGCTTTACGCGCGCAGGCAAGACGCGCGGTTCATGCACACAATATTTGCCCACCCGACACGCGTGGAGAGATGGCACCCGAGTTGCGTGCCTTGCTGGGTCGAACAGGTGAAGACTGTTTCCTCGAAGCCCCGTTCCATTGCGCCTATGGGATGAACATCCATCTGGGCAGCCGGGTCTATTTCAACACCGGTTGCGTGGTCCTGGATACAGCCCCGGTACGGATCGGGGACGACACAATGTTTGGCCCCCATGTGCAGATCTATTGCGCCCAACACGCCAAAGACCCGGCCGAGCGGGCACAAGGTCTGGAAATTGGCTTACCGGTCACAATTTGCAAACATGTCTGGGTCGGTGGTGGCGCGATCCTGTTGCCCGGCATCACTATCGGCGACAATGCCACGATCGGCGCAGGCAGCGTCGTCACCAAGAACGTTCCCGCAGGGAAGACCGTGGTGGGCAACCCTGCAAGAAGTCTTAAACCCTAAGCGCTTTCAGCCTTTTCTTCGAGTATCAGCCACTCTTCCTCAGCGGCAGAAAGTTTCTCCTGCCGCTCCACCAGAGCGTCGGTGGCTTTCTGGAATTTGACTGGCTCTCGGATGAACAGTTCGGGGTCAGACATCAACTCTTCCAGCTTGGCGATCTCAGCTTCCAGGCGCGCGATCTCGGCGGGGAGTTTTTCCAACCTGTGCTTTTCCGAGAACGACAGACCCGATTTCGGCTTGGCCTCCTGCTTGACCTTTGGCTTTGAGGCTTTTGCTTTTTCTTCCTTTTTGTCGCTCACATCACCGCGTTGCGCGATGTAATCCGACCACCCACCGGCATAAACCGTGGCGCGCCCATTGCCCTCCATGGCAATCGTTGTTGTGGCCACACGGTCCAGAAAATCCCGGTCGTGGCTGACCAGCAAAACCGTACCATCGTAGTCGTCCAAAAGCTCCTGCAACAGGTCCAGTGTCTCGACATCCAAATCGTTGGTCGGTTCGTCCAGCACCAAAAGGTTCGAAGATTTCGCCATCAGCTTGGCCAGCAACAGCCGTGCTTTTTCACCACCAGACAGGGACTTCACAGCCGCTCTTGCCTGCCGTTCGTCAAACAGAAATTCCTTGAGATAACCGACGACATGCTTGGGCTGCCCACCGACCATCACCTGATCAGCCTTACCCGAAACTCGCATCTCGGGGTCGCCGGTCAAACTGTCCCAAAGGGACATATCGGGATCCAGCTGAGCGCGTGTCTGGTCGAACACAGCGACCTCAAGGTTGGTGCCCAACGAAACCGAGCCCTCGTCCGGTTCCACCTGTCCCAGCAGCATTTTCAGCAACGTTGTCTTGCCGACCCCGTTTGGTCCAACAAAGGCCACACGATCCCCGCGCTGCACCAGCAGGTCAAAATTCCGAACAATCTGTTTGTCACCGAATCCTTTAGCCAACCCTTTGGCCTCAATGACCTTACGACCCGACTTTGGCCCCGACTCCAGCGTCATGGCAGCCGAACCCTGACGTTTGATCTGAGCCGCCTTTTCAGCCCGCAACGCCTGCAAGGCCCGCACCCGACCCTGATTGCGTTTGCGCCGGGCACTTATGCCCTCGACCGCCCATTTCGCCTCGGATTTGATCAACCGATTCAACTTGTGACGCTGCTGATCCTCTTCTTCCCAGACCTTGTCCCGCCACGCCTCAAACGCGTCAAAACCCTGCTCCTGCCGCCTGACAGCGCCTCGGTCGATCCAAAGCGTCGCCCGCGTCAGTGCCCGTAAAAACGCCCGGTCGTGCGAGATCAATACAAATGCAGCACGGGTTGACCCAAGCTCGCGCTCCAACCAAGCAATGGCTTCAATATCCAGATGGTTGGTTGGCTCGTCCAGCAGCATCAGATCAGGTGCTTCAGCCATCAACTTGGCCAGCGCGGCCCGCCGCCGTTCCCCGCCCGAGGCCGTCTCAACTGGGCGCGAAGGGTCGAACTTCAGCCCTTCGCCCGCCCGTTCCACCTTGTACAACTCGCCCGGCTCCAACCCGCTTGAGGCATAGTCCCCCAGCGTTGCAAACCCTTCCATCGTGGGGTCCTGTTCCATGTACCCCACGGATTTTCCCGGCGGCACAACGATCTCACCCTGATCGGCTTCAACAAGCCCCGCCATCACTTTCATAAGGGTCGATTTGCCCGACCCGTTGCGCCCCACCAGCGCCACGCGGTCACCGGGTTGGACAACCAGATCAAGACCGGAAAACACCGGATCGCCCCCGAAGGTCAGGGAAATGCCGGACATCTGCAACAAAGGAATTCTCGCCATGCCCGCCAGCTAAACCGGCAGTCACACTGCGTCAACGCCCCAGCTTCACCTTTTCGAAAATACTCAAACTACCCGGCCACCGCCCGCAGCAGTCGTTTCCGCGCCGGGGGAATCGCCCGGATTTCCAACCCGGTAAACACGTGCAGCGTGTTCATGTCGCGATCCACAACCGCGTGATCACTGACCCAGCCACCCATTATTAGATAGGTCCGCAACAAAGGCGGCATCCGTAACATCGCCTGTTTCAGGTCCGGCCTGCGTCGCAAACGCGCGGCAAAGCGAAAAACATCCGGTGCTTTCACCCGTGGCAGCCATCGTTTTGGTGCCAGATGACGATGTTTGAGCATCGCAAACGCGTCCAGATATTGTTCAGTCTCGGTTCCGGCAAAAGAGGAACATCCAAACAGCATCTCAACGTTGTTCTGATCCACATAAGCCGTCATTGCACCCCACGCAACGCGCAGAATATCGGGGTCATTGCAATTGGGGTGGATACAGAACCGTCCCATTTCGACCATTCTGCCATCGAAATCCTCAAGCGAACTCAGGTCGTAGAACTGTGCCGAATAGCTGCGCCCAACCTCTCGACCGTGATCCATGCTCATCATCCGGAAACAACAGACAAGCCGTGCGTCAGAACGCATATCCTCAACCAAGACATGGCAGCACCGCCCGTCAAACGGATCGCTGTCCAGCTGCTGAGTGCCAAAAGCCTGAGTGCGCAATCGCTGTGCGGCTCTGATGTCGTCAGCCGACTGCGCCAATCGGGCGCGATAGCGCCCTTTGCTCAACAAAACCGTTGTCGCCATGGTCGCATCCTCCGGGGTTGCAGACCCAATGTTGTCGTCATGACCTCGCTAACACAAGACATGTGACTGTCTTGTGACCTTCACAAGTCAGACGACCGAATTAGTTGGCGCCCGGAATGTTCGCCGGGTTGAAGTTGCCGATATTGCCCAGCAGCTGACGCAGGAAGCCTTTGTCCTGAACATTGGAATCGGTCACGCGGCGTTCCAGAGGAATCACGATCCCGTCTTCCAGGCCAAAACGCTCGATGTTTCTGACGACACCGCGTTGGTCAAAGCTGATGGCAACCAGCTCGCGCGATACGACCTCGGGGCGTTTCGGGCCGTAATGGCGCACCCGCGAACGGACATAGTAATAGCCCGAATCCCGTACCACACCTGATGCGCCCGGCGCGCCGATGGCTTCTTCCACGCTGTCGCGCGTATCGACGCCAACCTTGATTTCTGCCAGTTCCTCGGCCGGGGGCACATAGCCGTGATTCTTGAAGATGGGCGTACACGCCCCGGCCGCAGCCAGACAGGCAACAAACACAAGCGATTTCGTCGCTGGTTTCAACCGGTTCATTACCTTCAACATATGCACCCTCTTGCCTTGGCCTCTTGCGGCTTCTATCCGATTACAGAAACCGCTGCCACGGTTCAACACATAGAAAGGCTCACAAATGAGCAACCTTACATCACTTCGGGTGGCAGATCTGCCCCAGAACGCCCCAACATCGTTCGATCTGCGCCCTGCCGCCGCTGCTTTGGACGAGATTCGGCAAGATCTGGGATTGCTGGGTTTGCGCAAGCTCAGCTTTGTCGGAGAGGTCCGCGCACAGGGCAAGCGCGACTGGGTTCTAAACGGCAAACTGGGGGCTACTGTCATCCAGCCCTGCGTCGTGACCCTCGATCCTGTCACAACCCGCATTGATGTGCCGGTTCAACGCACCTTTTTGGCCGATTGGACGGACCCGGATGAGCCCGAGTTCGAGATCCCGGAAGATGACGAATCCGAGCCGCTGGGTCCCGAGATTGACCCGGCACTGGTCATGGTCGAGGCGCTGTCGCTGGCATTGCCCCAATATCCACGCAAGGACGGCGCAGAACTGGGCCAGGCCGACTATACAGAGCCGGGCAAACAGGCCATGACCGACGACGACGTCAAGCCGTTTGCCGGATTGGCGGGATTGCGCGATGCGCTGAAAAAAGACGAGTGACAGAGGTCTGATTTCCTGTCATAGCAAGCGGTCAGAAAAATCGCTTGAACATGTCGAGAATCGCAGTATTTTCGCGCGCTCATCGGATTTTGGGTTGGACATTGCGGGGCTGGTCGCCTAAACGCGCGTCAAACCACGATAAAACGAAATATGAAACCCGGTCGGCGGCGAATCTGCTGACCCTCAGTAGACAAAGGTTGAGACCATGGCCGTCCAACAGAACAAAGTTTCCAAGTCGCGTCGCAACAACCGCCGCGCACACGACGCTCTGGTTGCTGCAAACCCGAACGAATGCCCGAACTGCGGCGAGCTGAAGCGCCCGCACCACGTTTGTGCTTCCTGCGGCCACTATGATGATCGTGAAGTCGTCGCACAGGCCGACGAAATCGACCTGGACGAAGACGCAGCCTAAGCCTGATTGAGCGCTGGCCAAGGCATGACTGAACAGCCCACGCACGCCGAACGGATCACCATCTCGGTCGACGCTATGGGCGGGGACGAGGGTCCCGCAGTTGTTGTTGCTGGTCTGGCAAAGTCAGCCGACAAGAACCCTGATATTGGGTTCTTGTTGCACGGGCCCGAACAGGTACTGCGAAAGCTAGTCGCAAAACGGCGTGTCCTTGAAGGGCGCGTCGTTTTTCGTGATTGTCCAGACGTCGTCACGATGGAGGACAAGCCCAGCCAGGTTGTGCGCAACGGCAAGCAAACCTCGATGTGGTCCACGCTTGAGGCCGTGCGTCAGGGCGAAGCGCATGGCGCGGTGTCCTGCGGCAATACCGGCGCTTTGATGGCATTGTCGATGATGCGCCTGCGCAAACTGCCGGGTGTGAACCGCCCGGCCATTGCTATTCTGTGGCCTTCGCGCAACCCTCAGGGGTTCAACGTGATGCTTGACGTGGGCGCAGATGTCCGCGCCGACGCCAAGGATTTGCTGCAATATGCCCTGATGGGCGCTTCTTACGCGCGCAATGGCATGGCGCTGACCCGACCCCGGATTGGGTTGCTGAATGTCGGCACCGAAGAGCACAAGGGCCGCGCCGAGCTGAAAGAAGCACACGCAATGATCACCGAGTTTGCCGAGCAGGCAAATTTCGAATTTGTGGGCTTTGTCGAAGGCAGCGACATTCCGGGCGATAAGGCAGATGTCATTGTCACGGATGGGTTTACAGGCAATGTTGCGATCAAGACCGGCGAAGGTACAGCCAGCCTGATCGGCGACTTGTTGCGTCAAGCCTTCAAGTATTCTCCGCTGTCCCGGCTGGCTTCGATTCTGGCCATCACGTCGCTAAACCGTCTGAAGAAACGGATCGACCCAAGGCGTGTGAACGGTGGCGTTTTTCTTGGACTGAACGGCACCGTGGTGAAATCTCATGGTGGCGCAGACGCGACCGGCGTGTCGGCCGCAATCAAGCTGGCCTTTACGTTGGCGCAATCGGGCTTTTCCGAAAAATTGGCCGCGCGGGTTGCATCCACAGCCCAGCTTGCACAAGATGCCGCGCAAGCTGCGCCGCAGACCGAAAAATAACCAAAAAGGCAGTACCCCAATATGGCAGGCCGTTCAGTTGTAGTAGGTGTCGGGCATTATTTGCCGGAACGCATTGTTCCCAATTCCGAGTTTGAGAAAACGCTGGACACAACCGACGAATGGATCCGAACGCGATCGGGTATTGAACGTCGCCATTTCGCAGCCGAGGGCGAAACGACCTCGGATCTGGCGACAAAGGCGGCTGAGGCAGCTTTGGCAGATGCCGATCTGAGCGCGGATGACATTGACGCCATCGTCGTGGCAACATCGACTGCTGATCTGACCTTCCCGTCTGCGGCAACCATGGTTCAGGCCCGGCTTGGCATGACCAAGGGTTTTGCCTTTGACGTACAGGCCGTCTGCGCGGGATTCGTTTTTGCACTTTCCAACGCAAATGCGCTGATTGTTTCTGGCCAGGCCAAGCGCGTGCTTGTCATCGGCGCCGAGACGTTCTCTCGGATCATGGACTGGACGGATCGCTCCACCTGCGTCCTTTTCGGCGACGGCGCCGGAGCTTTGGTATTGGAAGCTCAGGAAGGCAACGGCACCTCGGAAGATCGCGGTATTCTGGCAACGGATCTGAACTCGGACGGTCGCTACAAGGATCTGCTTTATGTCGATGGCGGTGTATCAACGCAGTCCACCGGGCATCTGCGCATGCAAGGCAACCAAGTGTTCCGCCATGCTGTTGAAAAGCTTACAAAAACTGCTGAAACCGCGCTCGAGCGTGCGGGGCTGGGAAACTCAGATGTAGACTGGATCGTGCCGCATCAGGCCAATATCCGCATCATTCAGGGCACCGCCAAGAAAATGGGCCTGCCTATGGAGAACGTCGTGGTGACGGTTCAGGACCACGGCAACACCTCGGCCGCATCGATTCCGCTGGCCCTTTCGGTGGGCAAACAGCGCGGGCAAATCAAGCCCGGCGACCTGATTGTAACCGAAGCCATCGGCGGCGGCTTGGCATGGGGCGCGGTTGTTCTGCGCTGGTAACCGGCGCAATCCGGCTTACACAGTCACCCGCAATTCATTGATATTGACAGCGAATTTGCCATAGCCATATGCTTTGATATCAACAAGGGGAAATGGCATGGGCGACAAAACACTGACTCGAATGGATCTGAGCGAAGCCGTCTTTCGCGAGGTCGGGCTTTCACGAAATGAAAGCGCACAGCTGGTTGAAAGCGTTCTGAACCACATGTCAGACGCTCTGGTGCGTGGTGAGCAGGTCAAGATTTCATCCTTCGGCACCTTCAGTGTTCGCGACAAGACCGCCCGTGTCGGCCGCAACCCCAAAACCGGTGAAGAAGTTCCAATTCAGCCGCGCCGCGTTCTGACCTTCCGTCCGTCGCATCTGATGAAAGATCGCGTCGCTGCCGGGAATCGCAAGTAACCCCGAGGTCGCGCGGATATGAGCAAGTCTCCCGACGCGTTTCGCACCATCAGTGAAGTTGCGGATTGGCTTGGCGTTCAGGCCCATGTTCTGCGTTTCTGGGAAAGCCGTTTCACGCAGGTGAAACCGGTCAAACGGGCGGGTGGACGCCGGTATTATCGCCCCAATGACATGCGGCTTCTGGGCGGGATCAAAAAACTGCTCCACGAAGACGGAATCACAATCAAAGGCGTTCAGCGTATCCTGCGCGAGCAAGGCGTGGCGCATGTTGCGTCGCTGTCTCCGTCGCTGGAAGACCAATCCCCTGCCCCTGCTGAAACCGCAGAAGACACCGTAGTGCCGTTTGAGCCGAAAACCGCGCCAGTCACGGAACAGATCCACATGAATTTGGGCGAACCAACCAAGCCGCCCGCGCATGAGGATGCTCAGATCAACGCTGCGCCCGCCGCCAACGCAAAACCAGTTACAGAGCCCGAGCTTGACGCCGCCCCGTTGATGGGAGGGATTGCCTCGCTGGCTTGGAACCGGGCAGAGTTTGACGACGACCTGCTGCGCCGCATCGCCCCGATTGCAAAAGATCTGCGCCACTGGCTGGATCGTGTCGAGACACAGGCGACGGGTTAGGAAAAAAGGCATTGTTTTCCTCTTGCCCCTGCCGGGAAAATCTTTATGAACACCCCAACGTCGGGCTATGGCGCAGCCTGGTAGCGCGTCCGTCTGGGGGACGGAAGGTCGCAGGTTCGAGTCCTGCTAGCCCGACCAAATCACACCGACGTTTATGGCACACAGGCCAGATCCCGCTCTGGCACCAGAGGGGATCGAGATGACAGGTGTATGTCCAAACCAGCAGATTGAAGCGATGATCACGCGTGGCGAGATCACCGCCAGCCCGGACGTTCTGCCTGCACAGATTCAACCGGCCAGCCTTGATTTACGTTTAGGAGCAGTTGCTTACCGTGTTCGCGCCTCGTTCCTTGCGGGTGAAAGCCGCAGCGTCACGGATCGATTGGCCGAGTTCGAGATGCACCGCATCGACATCACCAACGGGGCAGTTCTGGAAAAGGGTTGCGTTTATCTGGTGCCGCTGATGGAATCGCTCGCCCTGCCCGACGACATGAGCGCTGTCGCCAATGCCAAAAGCTCGACCGGGCGGCTGGACCTTCTGACCCGGACCATCACCGATGGGGGTACCGAATTTGATCGGGTTCCCGCAGGCTACACGGGCCCGCTTTATGCCGAAATCTGCCCGCGCTCGTTCTCGGTACTGGTGCGCCCCGGAATGCGCCTCAACCAGATTCGCTTCCGGCAAGGTCAGGCCGTGCTCTCGGACGCTGAACTGAAGTCTCTGCACGCCGAGTCGCCGCTGGTGGATGGACCTGCTGTTATTCAGGACGGGCTTGGCTTCTCGGTCGATCTGCAATTGCCTGATACCGATCTGGTCGGCTACCGCGCAAAGCCCCACACCGGGGTGATCGATCTGGATCGTATCGGCGAATACGACCCGCAGGACTATTGGGAAGAAGTGCGTACCAAGGACGGGTGTATCATCCTTGATCCCGGCGCGTTCTATATCCTTGTCAGCCGCGAAGCGGTGCATATTCCGCCGATGTACGCCGCCGAAATGGCCCCCTATCTGGCAATGGTTGGCGAATTCCGGGTGCACTACGCTGGTTTCTTTGATCCGGGCTTCGGTCACGCTGCTGCGGGCGGGGCCGGATCGCGCGGTGTTTTGGAGGTTCGCTGCCACGAAGCACCTTTTGTGCTGGAGCACGGGCAAGTTGTCGGGCGTTTGGTCTATGAGAAGATGGCCGACATGCCGACGCAATTGTACGGCGCGGGCATTGCATCAAACTATCAGGGTCAGGGCCTGAAACTGTCCAAGCACTTCAAGGCTGTAGGATAAGCACTAGAATTTCATGAACCGGCGCATCTGCCGGCTCATCTTCTCAGCCTGCCGAAGCTTTTGCGTGTGGTCAGATGAATTGGCGTGCTTTGGCCCCTTGGATGAACCGTCGCCATTTCCCATGCGACTGGCCACATCAATGCCCTTGTTCACGCCTTTGTTCACCAGTCGCCGCATCACCTGACGCACGATCATATCGATGATCCGATTTGCATTCATTGCTCAACTCCCTGTCCTCAGGGTTAAAGATAGGCGTTTTATGCGGCAACAAAAGGGCTGCGGGATCACTCTTCCTCGAACAGCTCGGTCTGATCTTCGTCGACCTCATCCTCGCGCCCTTCGCCCAGCGGAATGGCACCCGGTGGAGGCCGATTTTCGAGAAGCCCCGCCGCCCGAAGTTCTTTCAGGCCAGGCAGGTCACGCGCGTTTTCCAGACCAAAATGATCCAGGAATTCTGGCGTTACCACAAAGGTCACAGGACGGCCCGGCGTCATACGGCGGCGGCCCAGTTTGATCCACTCCATCTCCAAGAGTTGGTCAATGGTTCCGCGCGACACCGAAACGCCACGGATTTCCTCGATCTCGGCCCGTGTGCAGGGCTGATGATAGGCGACAATAGCCAGCGTCTCGATCGCGGCGCGGCTGAGTTTGCGGGTCTCGACCGTTTCCTTCTGCATCAGAAAACCCAAGTCTGGCGCTGTGCGGATGGCCCAAGCCTCACCGACACGCACCACGCGCACGCCACGGCCTTCATAACGTTTCTGAAGCATTTCAACGGCTTGCGCCGCATCGCTGCCGTGCGGCATCCGCGCTTCCAGATCTGCGATTGACACCGGTTCGGAACTGGCAAAAAGAACAGCCTCTACCATGCGTTCTTGTTCCGCCAACGGGGGCGCTTCGAACAGAGTACCGGTTTCTTCAGGGGCGTCAGTCACGTGTCTCGGTCCTCTTTCGCAGATGGATCGGAGCGAATGTCTCGCTCTGTTTCATCTCCATATGTCCTTCTTTCACCAGCTCCAGCGAGGCCGCAAAAGTCGCCGCCGTCGCCGACCTGCGGCGCACCGGATCAGTGTCCCAGCCATCGGGCAGATACGTCTCCATGTCGGTCCATGCCCCGGCAAAGCCAATCAACGGGCGCATCCGTTCCAGCGCCTGCTCCATCGTGAAAACCGAGTCGCGATCCATCACAAAGGGGCGGAATTCGTCCCGAGTACGGATACGCGCATAGCCTTGCATCAGATCCAGCAGCGTGGCGGAATAGGTTACGGTGCGGATACGGGTGATGTCTTCGCCCTGCCCGCGCTTGAAGAAATCGCGGCCCAACTGATCGCGCGCCATCAAACGTGCAGCCGCATCGCGCATGGCCTGAAGGCGTTCCAACTGAAACGCCAGATGCGCGGCCAGTTCCTCGCCCGACGGACCGTCGTCATCCGGGTCAGGTGGCAACAGCAAGCGGGATTTCAAGAAAGCCAGCCACGCGGCCATAACCAGATAGTCCGCAGCCAGTTCGATCCGCAGCGCACGGGCCTTTTCAACAAAAGCCAGGTATTGCTGCGCCAGTGCCAGAACCGAGATTTTCCTCAGATCCACCTTTTGCGTCCGCGACAGGGTCAGCAGCACATCCAACGGGCCTTCAAACCCGTCGACATCAACAATCAGCGCTTCGGCCGCAAGACGATCCGCGACCGAGACAGGGTCTTCGCTAAAGAGGTTATCGTTCATATACCTGCCCGCCCATTAGGGCAGATAGTTCCGCTTCGGCGGCAGGGATGTCAAGTTGCTGCGGAGGTTTGCGCATCGCCAGTGCCCGTTCTGCGCGGGCTTGTGCCTGATCGGTCATCTCTCCGGTGGCTTCCATCACTGCGGCTCGGTCTGCAAAACTGCCGTTACAGTGCAGAACAACGTCACAGCCTGCCTGAATGGCCTGACGTGACACATCAGCAGGTGTACCGCTCAGCGCTTTCATCCCGATATCGTCGGTCATGATCAGCCCTTCGAAGCCGATCTTGTCGCGGATGACACCCATCATGGTGGCTGAAATCGTGGCTGGTTGGGGATCAATCTGATCGTAGACCAGATGCGCAGTCATCCCCATTGGCAAATCGTTCAGTGCACGAAATGGCGCGAAGTCGCTGCTGCCCAATTCGTCCACCGACAGATCGACATGCGGCAGGTCATAGTGGCTGTCCAGCGTGGAGCGGCCATGTCCGGGCATGTGTTTGATCACAGGCAGAACGCCCCCGTCCAAGTGCCCCTTGGCTACGGCTCGACCAATCTTGGAAATCTGTTCAGGATCAGAAGCATAGCAGCGGTTCTTGAGAAAAGCGTGTGTATCAGACCGCGCCACATCGACCATAGGCGCGCAGTTGCTGTCGATACCCAGGCTGAATAGTTCGTCCGCAATCAGGCGATAGCGCAGATACATGGCCCGCTCGGCCTGATCGCCGGCCCGTGTAACGTGATCCAGCGGTGGCAGCCATTCGCGGGCCAAAGGCGCGCGCAGGCGCTGCACACGCCCACCTTCCTGATCAATCGTGATGGGGCAATTGCGCCCGACGGCCTCGCGGAAATCATCGCACAAGGCGCGGACCTGATCGGCGCTTTCGATGTTGCGGGCAAACAGGATAAACCCAAATGGGTTCATCTGGCGAAACAGGTCTCTTTCCTCCTGCGTCAGGCGCAGTCCTTCGGCATCGGTGATCGTGGCGCCAAACTTCAACGCACGGCCACCGGGATACAATCAGCCCCTTGCGCGACCAGCGCGGCACAGAACTGACGCGAGTCACTCAGGTCCTCAAAACCCAGAACGCGTAGACGATAGAAGGTTCTTCCGCCGCTTGAAGTCTTCTGGATAACGCGCTGTTTATCATCCATATATTCACCGAAACGGCTGCTCAGGCGATCCCATTCAGCCTGCGCCACCTGAGCGCTGTCATAAGCCCCAAGTTGCGCAAGACGCGTGCCTTTGGCCAGCGTATCTGGATCGACATCCAACCCAGCCGCAGCCTTGACGGCGGCATTTATCGCGCCTTCAGACGCTTCGCTGGGCGAGATCTGACTGCGCGCAGGGCGTTTGACCGGGCGCAATGACCTGCGAACCCCCGGCAACTCGGCAATGGCCGGGTCCGGCAAGGCCGCAGCAAAATCGGCGGGATCAATTGCGGGCTCGTCCTCGGGCGTTGCCAGCGACGCCACTTGTGTCCCGTCTTCAAATTCCTGCTGAGTCTTGGCCGCCTCACCCGCCAGTTCAGCCACCAGCGCGTCCACCGCACTTTGGCGCAGCCGCGCGGCTTCCTGGGTGGTGATCGGCTCTTCCACCACATGCAGTGCCGGGGTTGGCTTCAGGTCGCCGCCAGGCAGGTCTTCGTCCGTCAAAGACACTGGTCGTGGCGCAAGGATCAGGCGATCTGCGGGGGCGGCAGCGGTGCCTTCAGCCGCAACGGCATTAACGGCCAGCCCCTGATGATCCGCAGGCGTTCCACCCGGATTTTCGGGCTGTATGCGCATCGGTCCTTCGGCAGCACGCACAACGGGCACGCCGCTCACATCCCGCATGACCAGTTGATACCCCCAAACGCCAACACCAGCGACCAATGCCAGGGACGCGACCGCGCCAAGAACGTTTACAACGCGGCCCAACCCATACGAGCCGCGCGGAGCGTCATAATCCTGCATATCTTCGGGGTAATCATACGCATCCTCGGAATACGCTTGATTCGGGTAATGCATCTGCTCGGGGCTTTGCTGCCCCGAGTAATCGTAACTCGCCATGTCCGCCTCACTGCCCGTTTCGCACCTGAAAATAAGGCGCGCGGGTCATTTCTTGCCTACCTCGTACCGGCGGTTCGGGCGGTATTTGTTACCGCATCTCCTGCGCCGGAGTGACACCAAGAATACCCAAGCCCGCTGAAATCACAACAGAAACGGATCGGGCCAAGGCGATTTTCGATTGGCTTGTGGCAACATCGCCATCCTGAATGAAACGCAACTGGGTTTCGTCATTGCCCTTGTTCCACAGGGCGTGGAAGTCGCCCGCCAGTTCGTAGAGATAAAAGGCGACGCGGTGCGGTTCATTGGTCCGCGCAGCAATTTCCACCAGACGCGGCCATTCGGCCAGCTTCTTGGCGACAGTCAGTTCCGAGGCGTGATCGTTCTTGCTCAGGTCCGCTGCACCAAGCGTCGCGTCATCAGCTGCGATCCCGGCCTCAGCGGCGCGGCGCAGAACGCTCATCACGCGGGCATGGGCGTATTGCACGTAGAAAACCGGGTTCTCACGGCTTTGTTCCAACACTTTGTCGAAATCGAAATCCAGCGGGGCGTCATTCTTGCGGGTCAGCATCACGAACCGCGTCACATCCGGGCCCACCTGATCGACCACATCGCGCAGGGTGACAAAGTTCCCGGCCCGTTTGGACATTTTGAACGGTTCACCGTTCTTCCACAGCTTCACCAACTGGGTCAGCTTGATGTCCAGCGGCACCTTGCCATCGGACAGCGCCGAAACAGCCGCCTTCATCCGTTTGACATAGCCGCCATGGTCCGCGCCGAAGACATCGATCAGCGCGTCAAAGCCGCGGCTCACCTTGTCGTAGTGATAAGCAATATCCGGCGCAAAATAAGTCCAGCTGCCATCCGATTTCTTGACTGGGCGGTCCACATCATCGCCATGCTCGGTCGATTTGAACAGGGTCTGCTCGCGCGGCTCCCAATCCTCGGGCTTCTTGCCCTTCGGCGGCTCCAGGATACCTTCGTAGATCAAACCTTTGGCAGTCAGCGACTGAAGTGCCGCCTCAATCCGACCCGTGCCAT
Organism: Ruegeria sp. BHSB064; assembly: GCF_059613205.1. Taxonomy (NCBI): domain Bacteria; kingdom Pseudomonadati; phylum Pseudomonadota; class Alphaproteobacteria; order Rhodobacterales; family Roseobacteraceae; genus Ruegeria; species Ruegeria sp. BHSB064. Next base: position 3,461 of record NZ_JBXWSB010000081.1, on the reverse strand, counting down.
AGAGCGATTTTTCCGAGAAGAACACATCCATCTCAACGCCCAGCGCCTTCAGGTCGGCGCGGATCAGGTCCATCATCGCGTCCGTGGCGAAGTTGCGCAGCTCTTCCAGCCATTCGCTTTCGGGCTTGTCGATCAGGCTGTCGCCGTATTTCTCTTTCAGCGCCTCACCAATCGGAATCAGGTAGTCACCGGGATAGAGCCCTTCGGCGATCTCGGGGCTCAGACCGTTGGCTTCGCGGTACCGTTCGTATGCCGAGCGCGCCAGCACATCCACCTGCGCGCCGCCATCATTGATGTAATACTCGCGGGTCACGTCGTGGCCGGAATAGGCCAGCAGGCTTGCCAACGCATCGCCGAACACTGCCCCCCGCGTATGACCTACATGCAGCGGGCCGGTGGGGTTGGCCGAGACATATTCCACGTTGACCTTCTGCCCCTGCCCCATGGTCGAGCGGCCATAGTCAGTGCCTTGCTCCAACACCGCCGCCAGCACATCCTGCCAAACTGACGCGGCAAGCCGCAGGTTCAGAAAGCCGGGCCCAGCCACTTCGGCGCTGGTGATCCGGTCATCCGCTGCCAGTTTCCCAGCCAGTACATCGGCGATATCCCGAGGCTTCATCTTGGCCGGTTTCGCAAGCACCATCGCAGCGTTGGTTGCCATGTCGCCATGCGCAGCATCACGCGGGGGTTCGACCGCCACGTTGTCAAAGCTCAACCCCTCGGGCAAAGCGCCTTCGGACTGCATCTGCGTCAGTGCGTCCAGTACCAGGCCGCGGATCTCGGAAAACAGGTTCATTTCGGATGTCCTTTTGCTTGCCCGGCGGTTTAACACGCAAAGCGGCAAGGTCAATGGACGCCTAATGTTTAAGCTTGGTTTAGGCACAAACCTCGCTACTCTCGGCCTGACCCCAACGACCGGAGACACACATGCGCCGCGCCCTGCCTCTTGCCCTGCTTCTGACGACCGCAATTCCCGCTCTGGCCGATCTGCCCCAGCCGCAAGGCCATGTGTTGCTGACGCTGGGAGGCGCAGTCAGCGAAACAAACCTGCCAGCGCGCGGTGAGAATGACGGCGGCCTGCTAGGATACCTCGAAGTCACACATGACGGTGCTGCCGGATTTGATGCGGCCATGCTGGATGCGCTGCAACAGATTGAAATCACCATCCCCTATGGCCCCCCGGACAATCAACGAGATTACACGTTCTCAGGCCCCCTTCTATCCGAAGTCATGATCATGGCAGGTGCCGAAGGAAGATCGGCATTGCCGATGGCTTTGGACGGGTATCAGGCCGAAATCGCGTGGGACAGCATCACAACTCATAGACCAATCGTCGCCACGCACGCCGATGGAGCCCCGATGGGGATCGGAGGGTACGGCCCCGCGATGATCGTATTCCCGCCAACAGACGACGCTGACCAAGCGGCGGAACAAGCAGGTCAGCAAGTCTGGGCCATAGCTTACATCGCCGTGGAATGATCAGCCCGTCAGCCGGGCGTGATCCTGCAGAGCAAACCGGTCGGTCATACCCGCAACGTAGTCCGAAACAATACGCGCCAAGGCGGTCTCATCCTTGGCAGCTTCAATGTCATTGTGCCAGCGCGCAGGCATCTGTTTCGGATCATTCAGATAGATGGGGAACAGGTCCTCTACAATCGTTGCAACTTCGGCCCGTACCTTCATGACACTTGGGGCACGGTACATCCGGGTAAACAGAAACGCCCTGATGTCACGAAGTTGCGCCCAAACCCCGTCCGAGAACTGTATGACGGGATAGCCCAGATGGCGGATATCCTCGACAGACTGCGCGCCTGAGTTCTCAATCAGGTCACGGGACGTGTTGATAACGTCAGAAACCATAACGCCAAACACCCGCCGCAGTGCTTCGTGACGACGCCGATAGGGGTCAAGGTTTGGGTACTTTGCGTCCACTTCCGCATAACACCGCCCAACAATGGGCATGTCGTGCAGATCACCGTCCTTGAACAACCCTGCCCGCAACCCATCCAGCAGATCGTGATTGTTGTAAGCGATGTCGTCAGACAGCGCCGCCACCTGCGCCTCAGCGCTGGCATGGGTGTGGAGTTCAAGATCGAACCCCTGATTGCATTCGGCCAACGCCCAAGGCAAGTCACCCACAACCGGGCCGTTGTGTTTGGCGATCCCTTCTAGACATTCCCAGGTCAGGTTACATCCATCGAACTCGGCGTAGTGGCGCTCTAACCGGGTCACAATCCGAATGGCCTGCGCATTGTGATCAAAACCGCCATAGGGCTGCATCAAGGCGTGCAGAGCGTCTTCGCCCGTATGACCAAATGGTGTGTGCCCCAGATCATGCGCCAAAGCCACAGCCTCGGTAAGTTCTGGGTTCAGACCCAACGCCCCGGCGATGGTCCGCGCCACCTGCGCCACTTCTATGGAATGGGTCAGGCGCGTGCGATAGCTGTCGCCCTCATGCTCGACGAAGACCTGTGTCTTGTGCTTGAGCCGCCGAAATGCGCTTGCATGAATGATCCGGTCCCGATCGCGTTGAAAGCATGACCGGAAGCTGCTCTTTTCCTCTGGCACCAGCCGCCCTCTTGCGCGGTCCGGGTCCGAGGCAAAACTCGCTCTGACCAAAGGTCTAGTCCTTGTCGCCTGTCCTCGAGTTCCATATATTGTAGGATGCTGAGGAAATAAACCTTTGGAGAGCGGCATGAATCTGCCCCCAACAGTCACAGAACGCGCTTTTGAACGTCTGGCCGAAATTGGCGCAGCTGACCAGGGTCAGGCCCTGCGTGTTGCAGTGGAAGGCGGCGGTTGCTCGGGCTTTCAATACGAAATCGCGCTGGACACGCCAAAAGAAGATGACCTGATCCTTGAAGGTAACGGTCAGAAAGTCATCGTTGATGCGATCTCGCTGCCTTTCCTCGAAAACGCGGTCATCGACTTCACACAGGAACTGATCGGCGCACGTTTTGTGATCGACAATCCAAACGCCACATCCTCCTGCGGATGCGGCACGTCTTTTTCGATGTAAGCGCCGTGGGGGCGTTGCCCCCACACCCCCAAGGTATTTATGGCCAGATGAAGTAGGGATCCGCTCTCTGACCCAGCGATCAGAGAGCTTCACCTGGCGCGGCCATCGGCGCCTCCGCCTGTACCGCCTCAGTAATCTTGAACAAATTGGTTAAGGATCCCTTGCTTCATCTGGCTGAAAATACCTCGGAGCGCGAGGCAGAGCCTCGCAAACCTGCCCACCACCTTGCCGCTGGGTTCATTCTGAGCGATAGGTTGCCAAAGGCTTCGGAGGATCGCGCATGAAAATCGCCACGTTCAACATCAACGGCGTTAAAGCGCGGACCGAAGCCCTTCCGCGGTGGCTGGATGACGCGCAACCCGACGTCGTTCTTTTGCAAGAAATCAAATCCATCGACGAGAACTTTCCACGCGAGATGTTTGAAGAGCGTGGATACAACGTG
>NZ_JBXWSB010000080.1:0-21596 GCF_059613205.1 Ruegeria sp. BHSB064 | reverse complement strand
AGGCAGCACATTGGTCCGCGTAGATATCTTGGCCAGTGGCGACCAGTTTGGCGTCATCCGGTGTCAATAAACCGACTGCTTCGGAGGGCTGGGCCAGAACGAACGCTACGGAGAAACCGGCGAGCGCAAGCCCACCGGTGACCAAGAGTGTTTTGCGCCCAAACATCAGGTGTCGAACGGCTTAACAGTGCCGGCGCGATAGTAAACCGTTCCGGCCCTAGCCTCACCCCCAAATGCGATGACGTCGTAACGGGCGGACGGATCGTCGCCCATACCAGGTGAGCCCATTGGCATGCCAGGAACAGCAAGCCCTGTGATGTCAGGCCGATCCCTCAACACAGCTTCCAGTGCTTCGAACGGCACATGGCCTTCAAAGACATAGCCATCGGCTTCAATGGTGTGACAGGATGCGAGGTTCAGCGGGATACCCCGCGCTGACTTCTGTGCCTCGGGGTCGGTCAGTTCCTCGACGGTGACGGCGTAGCCACGTGCGCGAGCCATGTCGGCCCATGCGTGACAACATCCGCAACCTGGTGAGCTAAGCACGTGCATTGGGGTGCCTGCACGGACGGGAAGAGCGGTCGCGATGAGAGCAGTTGCAGACAGTGTGGTGAAGTGACGACGTGTGATCATGTCTGTCGGTCCTTTGATGTGAAAATTGAACGGAATGCGGGCGAACGCCCGTTGCCGTTCAGGCTTTCGGAGGACCGGTGGGAACACCCAGTGCTAGACCCGAAAAATCGGCTCCAGCGTACGTCACACCAACCACTGAGATGACCAATGGAGCAATCAGCGAAATCCCCGCCGTGGTGACAAGATCACCAAAACAGGATGCTGAACCCATGCCGCTAGTGGTGTCGCAACAATCCGCAACAGCTTTCTCGGCATCAGCCAACGGATCGTTGCCTGCCATTTGAGCATGATGACCAGAATGATCCGATCCATGGGTCAAGCCATGCTTCACGGACGCTACGGATGCGCCAGAGAATGCAACAACAAGAAGTATCGACAGGACCAAGCGAAGCATGCCAAATACTTACTGGGGGTATATGGTTTTGACAAGTTTCGAGGGTGTTTCGCCGCATACAACCTAGTTGCACCCATTATGGGTGCGCCACATTTCTGGATCATGTCCGGCTGGAACAGTGGAACATGGATCATCTGAATATCCGCGTAAGACTGAATACTGGCTTACCTGCGCATCAGTCAGGAACGTCAATGTCAGCAGGTGAGCATTCAGATGGACGAGGCGCAGGGCTGCTCGCGCCACGCCCGCTTCGACAACCAGTCCTTCAAGAGTTTCTGCCGTTAGAACACCTTGCTGAAAAGCCAAGTCAAGCGCCTGTTCCATTTCGATAAAGCGTTTGCCTGCCAGTATTGCGTCTACCTGCATCTGCGCGCGGATCACTTCGATTTCGTGGCGCTGCTCTTCGGTCAAACCAATTTGATCGGCAAGTTCGAGAAGATGCGTTGGCCCCGGAACGCCGTTGAGCTCCGCTGCTCGGGCGAGACCCCATCCACCACCACGCGCGATCTCCTCCAGGTCTTGTTCCGACAGTGATTTGATGAGGCGAGTTTCTTCACCCGCATAGACCGACGGTGTCGTGCTGTGGCTCCCAGAGTGGGGCTGGGTAAAAGCCACGGAGGGCAAGATCGCTACAAGAAGTGCGAAACGCTTGGTCGCCATGTTTAAAGTCCTCGGTTGAAACAGCGTTGGCACGAGGGATTGCATGGAAGACGCAATACAGAACATGATAGAAATCATGTCGGATCATTGGCTTCATTGTTTTGACAACGCACCAAGGCGAACGCTGCTGGAAGGCGAAACTCTGTTTCGACGGGATGACAGTGTGGAATGGGCTTTCCTGGTTCTTAAGGGGCGGATCTTTCTTCGGCGAGCGCTGCAAGATGGCGGGCTTTTGACGCTACATACAGCCAATGCTGGTGATCTGGTCGCGGAAGCATCCCTGTTTGCAGACCGCTATCACTGCGACGCTGTGACCGATCTTTCTACGACGGTCTTATTCCTCCCGAGGGACGAATTGATGACGCACCTAGAGGATGCAGCTTCATCAAACCATCTTTCGATCAGAGCGTTTGAAAGAACAGCGAGAGAACTACAGGTTTTGCGGACCCGCATTGAAATCATGCGCCTGCGAAAGGTGAAAGATCGGCTGGATGCCTATCTCGAACTGTACGGTCCACCGGAAGAAGGCGGTTGGGTGCGTTTTGCCGATTGGATCGGAGTGACGCCCCCCGCGCTGTATCGCGAGTTGGCGAAGTGTCGAGCGAAAAATGACGCTCACCGTCTCGCAGCTAAATCGTAGGTATCGGCTCAGTGTTGCCATTTTCCAAGGTGACCACGGTTGGTTGTTCGCAGCCCAAAGCAGTTATTTTCAACTAGAACATACAGTTCTTAGATCATAATACCTTAATGTTTCGTTACATTGAGCAAACTGATCCTGAATGTGCTCGGAAAACGCCCAAGGGGCTCACTACTTTGTAGATCACGAGTGAGTAGGCACCTTAGAGTAATTCCATCATCGAAGGGGTTAACCTCTTAGATAACTAGCCTTCAGACAACAGAGTTATACATTCCGCAGCATGGCGGTGAAATAGCTTCGGTTGATGCCGGCTATCACGTAGCGCAAGAAAGGTGCATCAGCGTAAATAAGGCAAAGACAGAAACCATCTATGTCCCAATTGCATGAGTATTTTTCGATTTTTTCACAGGACTTTGCGCTTCCGACACTCTTTCTCGCATTGTTCCTGGAAACGCTGGGTTTGCCTATTCCCGGTGAGACAGTTCTGATTTCCAGCGCCGCTATTGCAAGTCAGGGCGACCTCAACATTTTTCTGGTGGTAATCGTCTCAGTTGTAGCGTCGATGGCAGGTGACAACGTTGCGTATTTCATTGGTCGCCGATATGGCCGCAAGGTCATTCTAACATATGGGACAAAAATAGGGATCACACAGGAAAGATACGAAAGAGCTGAGCAGGTAACCGAACGCTTCGGTGCTTATGTTGTTGTCGTTGCTCGGTTCTTTATCTTACTGCGTCAGCTAAACGGTCTCGTGGCCGGCGCTACGGGATTGCCTTGGCAAACATTTTTTCTGGCCAATGCAATCGGATCACTGCTTTGGGTAAGCTTCTGGACAACACTTGCATATAAACTCGGTCAGAATGTCTCGTTGCTTCCTTGGGTGACGCACCATTTAGCAATGGCAGCCAGCATTGTGGTTGTAGTGACCTTGTTGCTTATAGCCGTACTATTTGTCCGTGCTAGGCATGTTGGCAGAGACAAAAGCGTTTAGCTCGACAACAAACCAAACTCCGCTTTTTGATCAACTTTTCTCAAAAATCCAATCACTTTGAGAGCATATCGTTTTGGACGCATCCATCCTTGAATTTGAGCCTATTGTTGTCCTGATTGAGATGTCGGTCCCGGATGTGACTCAGATTTCTTGACCCACAAGGTGTGTGCGTATTGACTGACTGCGAGCTTGGAAGGAGCCCGAGGCAACATGGCAATTATTGGATTGGTGACAATTGTACTCGTTGTTGTGTCTCTCCTTACTGGTCGCGTAACTCCAGTCATAGCGTTAATATTGTTCCCGCTCGCAGGAGCATTATTGGCGGGTTTCGGTCCTACAGATTTGTCGGAGTTCTTTAACTCAGGTCTACTTCGAGTTGCGCCGGTCGCCACGATGTTCATCTTTGCGATACTCTTCTTCGGCATCTTACAAGACACAGGCCTTTTTCGCCCGATTATCAATTGGATCATCGGGGTGACCAAGGGCAATGCGGTGGCGATTACCGTTGCGACGGCAATGGTCGGCGCTCTGGCCCATCTGGATGGCGCTGGTGCAACGACATTTCTTCTAACTGTTCCGGCCCTGCTACCACTCTATGTTGGGCTCGGAATGAACCGCTGTTTGATGTTGATGATGCTATGCTTGGGTGCCGGCCTGGCGAATATGCTTCCCTGGGCCGGGCCGTTGGGCAGGGCCTCTGCTGTCTCGGGTATTGATCTGACAGTGCTTTGGCACCCTCTGATACCCATTCAGATTGTCGGGTTGGTTCTGTTGGCTGGCTTCGCAGTCCTAATGGGACTTCGCGAGAAACGCATAATGTCCAAGACAACAGGTGATGAGAACCCGACAGGAAGCATGGCACAATACGCCTTGAAGGTGACTGACGAAGAATTGGCATTGGAACGCCCTCAACTCATTTTCGTGAATGGGGGGTTGTTTTTGGCGACGGTCGTAGCACTTGTGGTGGGTTTACTGCCGCCTGCGTTTCTCTTCATGATCTCTCTTTCGTTGCTTCTACTCATCAATTACCGCGACGTGGACAGCCAAATAAACCGGATGAAAGCGCATGCGCCTTCTGCGCTGACAATGGCTACGATTATCTTTGCTGCTGGGGCGTTCCTGGGCCTTATGGACGGTACAGGAATGCTCCGGGTCATGGCTGAGCAGTTGGTCGAGATCTTGCCTGAAAGCGTTGTACCAACATTACACATTTGGGTCGGGCTGATCGGCGCGCCGCTTGAGTTGGTGCTAAGCACTGATGCGTTCTATTTTGGCTTAATGCCAGTGATGCTGGAAGTTGTAGAACCAACGGGTGTCTCAACAGAGAGCATTGTCTACGCCATGCTCATCGGCAATATCATTGGCACGTTCATCAGCCCGTTTTCGCCCGCCCTTTGGCTTGCACTTGGATTGGCCGGTGCAAGCATGGGGCGACATATTCGGTACTCGCTGCTCCCATTATGGCTGTTTTCCATCGCAGTTTTTGGGGTCGGTTTTTTGTTGGGCTTGTACTGAACCCATTCCCAAACGCACTGCTACAGGCTTGGTACGACTGTTTTCTGGAAGACTCATGGTTGGCTGGTTGGCAGCCCGAAGCGGACATTCATCGCCGAGCTTAGCAATCTTCGACATGCGCAACATTGCTACCGTCCCCGAAGCCAACACGAAGGTCAGCTAAGGACACACTCATCTCACATGTTAGCCGTCTCAGCCACTCGCATGTTGATATCTTTTCTCTGCGTCCATGCTTTCATGTTTTGCTGAACGAACTGATCGATAGAGGTTGGTCGTGATCCGGTCAGCTTCAGCACACTGTTAGTGACGCGATCCTCTGACCCGCCAGCAATTACACCGTCCATTGCCGCCAGAGTTCTTGCGTATTCTTCCGGCAATCCGAGGCTTTGATGACGCTCTGTCAGTTCATCGACGGTTAGGTGATGATGGGTGATCTTCCGCTCCAATTGATTGCTCAGTGTTTCGGCAACGACATCATAAGAAATCGCTTCCGGGCCAGTGAGTATATAGTCAGTGTTTTCGACTGATGGAGTGACCAGCAGCTCCGTTGCACAGGCTGCTATATCGCCAGCATCGATAAAGCCCACTCGGCCGTCATCTGTCGCTGTGTAGATGGCGGACTCATCGCGAATGGGATCACGGTGATGAAGCTCTGAGAAGTTCTGCATGAACCAGGTTGGACGCAAAACGGCCCATTCTGGAGCGTTGGAGCGCAGCCAAGCGTGGACTGCGCCCATCATGGGTCCGCCTTCTTCCAAAGAAGAAGCGCTGAGTAGCACGAAGCGTTGGACGCCTGCGGCAAGTGCCGTCTCAAGACCGGGCCGCATTGCGCCCAGTGAGTCTACGGTGTCTGTGGGTGCTACGAGGTAAACAGCCCTGACGCCTTCGAAAGCATCTGTGAACGTAGACGGATCGCTCCAGTCGAAACACACGTCGTTTTTGTTCTGAGGGCTGCGTGTTCCCACGCTGGGGGCCAGCCCTTTGGCGCGTAGCTGTTTGACGACGCGGCTTCCCGTTTTTCCGGTGCCGCCGGTGACAAGAATGGAACTAGTCATCAATAAAGTCTCCCAGCTTGGACTTAAGAACTTCGGCGCCGCCGACAGCGTTCAGCAGAACTAGAGGGTTCCAGTAGTCGCGATAGCGCGTGATGCGTCCGTTTTGGACCTCAATGACCGATATGTAGTTTTGATCATAGCGCCCGGCCTCACCTTCACCTTTGCAGGAGAATTCCAACACAAAGGTTTCACCGTCTTTCGCGACATGGGTGACTGCCGGGCTCATGGATTCAAAGCTGATGAGGCCCCCAGCTTTTGGCAGATAGGCGGCCATCGTGTCTCGGCCACGGAGTTCTCGCACTGCCCCTTCTGGAGAAAACGGGAACTCGAACACGATGCCTTCGTCACACATATCCAGGAAGTTCTCGCCTGCTTCTGCGATGATTGCATCTCCGAGGGCACCGCGCAGCATCGCGCCAAAGCTGGGTATGTTATTCGTATCAGACATGATTTCTTTACCTCTTGTTGTTCCCTTAACGGGTGGGTTGTTCCGTGACTGGTGACTTGGTTTATGCCGCTTTTCCAAACTGCATGATAAGGACGCCGGAGATCGACAGCACAGCACCAGTGATGCGATAGAAGTCTGCTGGTCGAGCAGCGTTTCCAAGAAGCCCGTTCTGGTCCAGGATGAGTGCCATCGTCATTTGTCCAGCAACGACTGCGGCAATAAATGCGGCGGCCCCAAAGCGTGGGATCAGAACCATGGTCGCCATCACGTAAACGACACCGATCACACCTCCTACCCACGCCCAGGGAGGAGCCGCATATAGTGATAATAAGCTTGGCAATGTCGGTCGAAGCCATGCGATGCCGACCACCAGGCAAGCGAATGAAATTCCAAACGACAACAGGGTTGCCCAGAGTGGGTGGCCAGCCGCGCGGCTGAGCTCTGCGTTCATTCCGGCATGGATGGGTATCAAGGCCCCGCAAAGCAGAGGCGCAAACCACAGAAGTGCGAATTTCGGGTCCATCTTCGCGTCCTTCCACAAGTACCATAATTGGGTTGCAGTATTTGAGATTTTGCTCCAAGCTACGTCGGAACGATACCGTTTCGTCCTATATAAGGGAGAATCACGATGGAACGCAAGAGTTCCGACGTAAAAAATTCTGATCGACCGCGTCGGATGCCGGCCGGAGCTGCCGTTTTGCAAGACACGGTGACGGAAGCAATCCAACGCGCCTTGTTCGAGGAATGGGCGGAAACGGGTTACTCGGCTCTACGAATGGAGCGCATTGCGGCTCGCGCAGGTGTCGGAAAGGCGGCGCTTTACCGGCGTAGCAAGTCCAAGTTTGAGCTGGTGACAGAAGCAGTAAAGGCAGCGGCTACAAGTCTTACCCCTATCCCCGATACAGGATCGTTTGAGACAGATGTTGCCAGGCTGATGCGCAGGATGGCTGCAACTCTGCGTCATCCGCTTGTAAGACGGATTCTACCGGATCTACATGCTGAGCACGCGCGCTCTGATGAGTTAGCAGATTTGCTGGAGAGTGTAACGCGGGATCGCCGGGCCCAAGCAATGGTTATGTTGGACAGAGCTATTGAGCGTGGTGAACTGACAAAAGACACAGATCGGCAAATGATCCTGGATATGTTTATCGCACCGCTCTACTGGCACGTCATTGTTCAGCATCGACCTGTCAGATCAGCAGACATCCAACGATTTACCAATCTGGTTCTAAGTGTATAGAAATAAACAGGAACCATAAAGCAAATTGAAGAACTGAGGCGAAGGTCGCTTCAGATATTCGTCACCGCCTAGCAGACTAGGGAACCCAATTTTTATGGGTAATCGCATAATTCAACGCTTCGAGATCTTCAGTCAGCTGGCTGAATGAAATTGGGCCACCAAGGCAAACCCTAACCGCTTCATCGGGCTCTCCTGTCACCGTAAACGCATTGCTCGGCATGATCCCGATTTGACGATTGGCCATGTGACTCATCACATCAGCTCTGCTCGACCCTTCGGGCAGCTTGAGCCAGATATTGAATGCTTCGTTGCAGTCGACGAAGTCTTGGTCCTGCATGATCTTGGCCGCCAAGTTCTGTCTGCGGTTCGCCTCCTTGCGGACAAACTTTTGCACTGCCGCGGCTGTACCATCCTGGATCCATCGCGCCATCAAAGCTGTTGTGATTGGTGACGCCATGACATTCGATGCCTGCAAGGCCCGCGTGAAGTGGGTTTTCGACAGCCCAGACGGAACCACCGTAAGCGCAAGCCTCAAACCAGCGCCCAGACATTTCGAAAGACCCGCGATGTACCACCCCAATTCGGGAATCTGCTGTGAGATAGGCGGTGGAGCATCCGACGACACAAACCGACAAGCGTCATCTTCAATCAAAGGCAAACCGTACTTGCCCAAAACGGACGCGATCTGCTGACGTCGCTCCATCGGAATTGTAAGCGTCAGGGGATTTTGCAGCGTCGGGTTCAGATAAAGAGCAGAAGGCGCGTGCTCTTGGATAGCGGCATCCAGATCATCAGGAAGAATACCGCTGTCGTCTGATCTCACGCCAATTAGCCGGATGCCAAGTTGAGCGCCTATGGCGCGAATACCGGGATAGGTCACGCGCTCACAGATCACGGTGTCTCCGGGCTTGGCGAGCAATGTCAGGATCGACAGCAAACTGGCATGTGCGCCAGGCGTGATTGCCAATTGGTCTGCTGTAACGTCGATACCGTTGATGTTCATCCAGCGTGCTGCGGTCTCCCGGTCTTGCCGGCTCCCGATAATGGATTGGTAGCGAAGCAGAGGAACGAGGTTCGCAGCAACATGTGTGAGGCCTTGTTCCATACGGGCCACCAGAGCCGGATCATCTGGCTCCGGGGGCATGTTCATGTTCGGATCTTCTTCAAGCGCGCGGCGTGGGTCTGCTTTCTCTGAAGTTTCTTCTGGTTTCCGGATAAACGAGCCCCGGCCGACAAAGGTGTCGATATACCCTCGTTTCGCGGCCTCAGAGTACCCGCGAGAGACAGTTGTGAAATCCAAGCCAACAAGCTTTGCGACGCTGCGTTGAGGCGGAAGCCTGTCACCTGCATCAAGCACTCCTGTCTCTATATCATGTCTGATCGCTTCCGCGATCTGGACATAGAGTGGTTTCCCGTTGTCGCGCAGATTCGGCGTCCATGACTTCAAGGCATCATTCCATTCAATATATAAGATTGTGCCTGTCACGCTTATCCTTATTGCAGGCGAATTTCAACATATTGTCGCATGTGTCATCATATTGATTGGCTATTGATTGCATTGCGTCTGAAGATGAACTATCTGAGGCGCAACCGAAGGAGATCAAAGATGTCCGAACTTGCAATTGACGCCCACGACGACAGCGAAGAGCGCCCCATCAAACCCGCGATCATGAATGGGATGCGCCTCAGGTGCCCCAAGTGCGGGGAAGGAAAACTGCTGCATAGCTACATCAAAGTGAACGATGAGTGCTCGAGTTGCGGTTTGGATCTGAGCCACCAGCGGGCTGATGATGGTCCGGCTTATCTTACGATCCTGATCGTAGGCCACCTTATGGGGTTCGCATTGCACATCGCATGGGTGACATGGAGGCCAGAACCTTGGGTCTTGGCATTGAGCATGTCGGTCATCGCAGTAGTCGGTGCCATGGCACTGCTGCCGGTCATGAAGGGTCTGATTGTTGGATACCAATGGGCCAAACGAATGCACGGGTTCTAGCCAACCGCCCTCCCAATGAATTCACAGCCCTTTCAGAGGATGGTTTCCTTGATGGATTTGAATTTCTATTCACTTGAGGCGACAGGAAAGACGATTGCGGATCTCACAACAGCCGCACCCCTTATTCCTGCGAGAACCCCTGTCAATGTGGCCTGGCTGAATGATGAGGATGATTACGACAGGCTGCGAACGGTGCGCCGGATCGACGACGCCGGACTATTGCCGGTGCCGATATTTGCAGCTCGTCGCCTTAAATCAAAGAAACACTTGTTTGACCTGACCGAAAAACTCCAGTTTGCGGGCGCACAAGGACAAGTCATGGTCGTTGGTGGTGACCCATCAAGTGCGTCGGGGCCATTCAACAACACGATGGATCTCCTTCGAACCGAGTGGATTGAAAAGTACGCGATCAAGAGGGTCACCTTGCCGGGTTTTCCTGAGGGAAACGCTGCCATAGGTTATCGTTCGGATGTGGCCTTACTAGGAGAAAAGGTAAAACTTCTGGAGTCCTGCGGGTGCAGCGTGAGCATAACCACTCAACTTGCCTTTGATCCCAACAGAATTCTCAACTGGATAAGCCAGCTTCGAAACGCGGGTGTTGGCCAGCCGATCCAAATTGGAATACCTGGGCCGACCAAAAAGGATCTCCTGCTCAGGTTTGCACGCAAATTTGGGGTTTCGGCTCGTGGGTTGAACAACGTGAGTGACACCGTGGACGGGAACGTTGATTTCTCCCGTTTGGTCTGCTTGATCGAACAAGGGCTGCAACGACGCAATTTAGCTGATGTTGCGGTTCACCTTTATCCTTTTGGTGGCGCGAAGGTTGCCGTTGAGTGGCTTGCTGCGATTAAGGCGCACCAAACACGGGACGCTTCGAGAAAAATGCTAGCTTGAGGTAAAAAAGGCCAGCCATTGAGGTCGGCCATGCTGGTTATTCGAGAGGGCTTTTTCTGATTGTTGAAGGTGTCAAGCCGCCAGAGCGACGGAGTCCTTTCCAGCGGGGATCCGAAGTGGGCATGTGCTGTCGGTGACGGCCCTCCAGATTGCCTGAACGACATCCTCGGAGAAGGTGAACTCCTTCCCTTCGGTGTTCATGAAGGCAGCCATGGTTTGCTCGACGAACGGCTTGTAGTTTTCAGGCGTGTCATTGGATTCTGACATCATTGCCATTGCGTTCTTGCCAAAATTCGTCGTTGGGGCCTGACCTGGTAGAACGATATGGGTCCGGATACCCAGCGGAGCCAGTTCGAGGGCAAGGCATTCGGTGAAGGCGTTCACCGCAGCTTTACTTGCCGTGTAGACCGAAGCCAGCGGCAGCGGTTTAAGTGTGACACTGGAAGAGACATTCACGATCACCCCTGACCCCGTGGCGCGCATTTGCGGCAGCATCGCACGGACCATTTCCATGGTGCCGAACGTGTTGGTCTCAAAAATCCGGCGCAGGTTATCCTCTGATGTGCCCTCAAATGGGGAAAGCCAGCCGACGCCTGCGTTGTTCACCAAAGCGTCGATGGGGCCAGCAGCTTCCACAGCCTTTGCGATACTCTCACTATCCGAGATATCCAATGGCAGGATCGCCAAACGATCTGATACCGGCAGTAGTGTTTCATCTGGCTTGCGCATTGTCGCGATTACCGACCAGCCCTGTTCGAGGAAGAAGCGCGAAGTCTCCAGTCCAAATCCCGAAGAACATCCTGTGATCAATACGGTCTTCATGACGTTATCTCCTATTCGTTGATGCCTTGAAAGTAGATGACGTCGGCAGTATTATGTATAATCAATAGTCCTTTTCTTTTTATCAATGGTCCAAAATGGCAGATCCATTCTCTGAAATCATCACCCTCCTTCAACCCAAAGCGTCCTATTCCAAACTGGTGCATGCATCGGGACCATTTCGGGTGCATCGCGAGGATGTAAACGAGGCCTTCTACTGCTCACTTCTAACCGGACGTGCACGCCTGGAGGTCGAAGGAAAAGAACCGTTGGTATTGAATGCGGGTGATTTTGTACTGATACCTGCGGTTAAGTCCTTCACCTTCTCAAGCATGGACCCTCCGCCACCCGCTGATTTGGTCAACCACCCGGTGGAGGGTGAAGACGGTATTTTCCGGCTTGGGGCATCTGACGCGGATCCAGAAGTTCAACAGCTCGTGGGACATTGCACCTTTGCCAGCCCGGACGCTGATCTATTGATCTCTCTACTGCCTGATCTGATCTTTGTCCGCTGTGAGGGTCGGTTGGCTGCGCTTACAGGGCTTGTTCGCGACGAGGCTCGCGCAAACAGGCCGGCGCGAGATGTGATCGTCGAGAACCTATTGCAAGTCCTACTAATCGAAGCCTTCCGCTCTGGCGCGGACCCGGCCCCGACTGCTGGCCTTTTGCATGGGTTGGCAGACATTCGGGTTGGGCCCAGTTTGCGAGCCATGCACGCGGCCCCGGCTCACAGTTGGACTGTTCAAGCTCTTGCAACCGAAGCTGGACTTTCCCGATCTGCGTTCTTCACACGGTTCGAAGGCGTCATGGGAATGCCCCCAATGAGCTATTTGCAGAACTGGCGGATGACATTGGCAAAACACATGCTCCGGGCAGGCGATCTCAGTATTGCCGAAATCTCTGCCCAGACAGGCTATGGGTCGTCCAGTGCCTTCAGCACTGCATTTTCCCGCTATGTAGGATGCCCGCCCGCGCGCTACTCAAAGGCAAATCTACTGGAAGCTTCGGGATAAGTCCTCGGCGGTCAAAACAGGGTCTGAACCACCTTTGGAACGCTCATTCACAAACTGACGAGGTGGGCGACCCATGACCCTTTTGAAAGCTGTGTTGAATGCGTTTTCGGACTTATATCCGAAGGCATCAGCGACGGTCGCGATGGTGCATCGGGATGACAGGAGCTGATCGCTCGCTTTGATCATTCGAAGAACAGCAAGGTATTCCATGGGACTTTGTCCCGCGGCTTCTTGGAAACGCCTCGCAAAGACTGATCTCGACATACTTGCAACTTCAGCCAATTCGTTCAGCGTCCATTTCTTGCCGGGATCACTGTGCATTGCAGTCAGCGCCAAAGCTAAGCGCGTGTCTGCGAGCGCCTTAAGCCAACTCAGTTGGGTATCCTTCTCCGCATGATGATGACGCAGGGTCTGGATCAGGACCACGTGCGAGAGGTGATGAGCAACCAAGGCACTACCTGGACGATCATCGGCCAGCTCTTCCAGGATCAATCCAACTGAGTGAACCAGATGGGCGGCGATCTCTTCTTGCGCCGGAATAACCATAATCGACGGCAGCATCGAAATGAGTCTGAATGCGTGAGCTCGAGACACGGTAAAGCGGCAGCTTGCAATCATTGTGCCCCCGCCGCCGTTGATAACCGCTGGCTCCATTGAAAGTGGCGCTGTCAGAAGCTGCTCTACGGGTTCGGCTTCAAGAGAAGGATCGGTCTTGATCGCAAAAGGACGACCCGTCGGTAGGATAAAAAAGTCGCCTTCCCTAACCAGAACGGATTCTTTGCGGCCCTCAACAGACACCCAGGCATCACCAGAAATCATGGCGTTGCATTTCAGAGCACCCGCCTGATCGGGAAAGCCAATCGCAGAGGGATGCCCAAGGTCGAGACGACCTGCCAGATGGCTCTGAGGTTTCAGGATGGAGAGGATGTCAGAAAGAGGGTCCACGTGATCTCTGCCGATTGGGTTTGCGTCAAAACTCTATCAGCTAGAAGCCGTATATCCAAGAGATTGGGACGATTGCGAAGATTATCGAGATGTTCAATTATTGATAACGCCAATTTTGCCTGTACTTTTTGTGACGAAAAACCTGAACCGCTGCGCAGGTTTCAACACGTCATAGGAGATATCAATGCGCGTTTTTGTAACCGGAGCCACCGGCTATGTCGGGTCTGCCGTCGTCCGCGAACTATTGGATCACGACCACTCGGTCATCGGGTTGGCTCGTTCAGCATCCTCAGCCGAGGCCTTGAAAAAAGTCGGTGCTGAGGCACATCACGGAGACCTTGAGGATCTCGACAGCCTGCGCGCAGGCGCAGCTCAGGCGGACGCTGTGATCCACCTTGGTTTCAACCACGACTTCTCGAAATTTGCAGAAAACTGTGCTCACGATGCCGAAGTGATCCGTGCAATCGGAAGCGAGTTGGCAGGCTCTGACCGGCTGTTCCTTGCGACATCCGGCACAGCGATACTGACGCCAGGTGTTGAGTCCAAGGAAACAGACCTTGCTCCGACGGGCGACATGGTAAACCCCCGCGTAGCGACGGAACACGCTGGCGCGGAAATGGCGCAAAAAGGTGTGAAGATTGCTGCTGTGCGCCTCGCCCCCTCTGTACATGGCGCGGGTGATCATGGCTTTGTCCGGATGCTGGCAGACATCGCAACGCAAAATGGCGAAGGCGCTTACATTGATGAAGGACAAAACCGCTGGTGTGCCGTCCATCGCCTGGATGCAGCACGTCTTTACCGGCGTGCTTTGGAGCGCAACGAAGGCGGTGTTCACTACCACGGCGTTGCCGAAGAAGGCGTGCCTTTCAAGGATATCGCCGAAGCCCTGGGTCGCAATCTGGGGCTGCCAGTCTCGTCCAAAACCGGTGACGATGCGCAAGCCTATTTTGACTGGTTCAGTTTCATGGCTGCTTCAGACAGTCCGGCATCCAGCACATGGACCCAAGAGGTTCTGAACTGGTCTCCAGCTGAGCCAAGTCTCATTGCGGACATTGATGCTGGACTCTACTGCTCATCGAAAGACTAAGGAGGAAAAGAGTAGATAGGCATGAGATGTCAGCTTGGGTGTCTGTCGGAACGTAATTCTGGAAGCTATCATTCTCAATTTCGCAACCGGGTCAGAAATGCATAGCTTCCAGAGGGGGTGCCTTAGACGATACCACCATTGGCCCGCAGTGTTTGACCACTAATCCAGCGACCATCAGGCCCGGTCAGAAGCGAAACAGCAGCAGCGATGTCTTCGGGCGTTCCGAGCCGGCCAAACGGGTTCATCTTCTTGATGTTTTCAATCAATGCTTCGGGTTTTCCATTGATGAACAAGTCGGTCCCAACCGGCCCCGGCGCGACGGTATTCACGGTGATGTCACGTGAGCCCAGTTCTTTGGCCAGCACATGGGTCATCGCTTCCACCGCAGCTTTTGTTGCCGCATAGACCCCGTAGGTCGGCTGATAGAGCCCGACAACACTGGAAGACAGGCTGACAATCGCGCCACCTTTGTTCATGCGGTTGGCAGCCTCGCGCATACCGCGAAACACACCACCAATGTTGATGGCGCAGTGAGCCTCGAAGTCGTCATCAGATGTAGATGCAACTGCAGTCAGGTGCATAATACCCGCGTTGTTAACCAGAACATCGACAGAGCCGAACCCCTGTTCAGCCGCATCGAATAATCTTGGCATGCAGGATGGATCAGAAATGTCACCCTGGACTGCGATTGCTTGGCCGCCAGCTTTTTTGATAGCGTCTACAATCTCGTTCGCTCCGGCCTCATCACTTGCATAATTGGCAATGATTGCGTGGCCATCCTGAGCCAGGCGGAGTGCGATGGCTGCACCAATCCCTTTGCTGGCGCCGGTTACAATTGCGGTTCGTTGTGCGTGTACCATGTCTATCCCCTTTCTGTTTGAAGCGAAGATAGACAGAGAAATAATCCAGATAATGTGTCTTGTATTGGAATGACAATTCGATAAAAGCGAACAATGATCGACAGACTTGAAACAATGCGACTGTTTGTTCGGGTGCTGGAACGCGGGAGTTTTACAAAGGCCGCAGCGGATCTGAACATTCCCCGGTCCACTGCAAGCGAAGCCATCCAAAGACTGGAGCGTGACCTTGGTAGTCGGCTGGTAGATCGCACGACACGACACGTGGCTCCAACGCCAGATGGGCAGGCATATTACCACAGATGCGCGTCCATTTTGGCTGATCTGGAGGAAGCTGAAGGCGCATTGCGCGGGAACGAACCGTCAGGTCTTCTGCGCATTGACGCTCCCGGAACTCTGACACGGGTCTTTCTTCTACCTCACCTGACTGACTTTCTCGCAAAATACCCCAAGATCACCCTTCAACTCGGTCAGACAGAGCGCCTTGTGGATCTGGTGCGCGAGGGCGTCGATTGCGTCATCCGTGCCGGTATTCCTGATGATAGTGGAATGATCACGCGGCACTTGACCGATCTCTCCGAAATCACCTGTGCGAGTCCAGAGTATCTGGCCAAGTTTGGCACTCCCACGTCGGTAGAAGATCTGAAAGGCCATCAGATGGTCGGCTTCCTGTCTTCGCGCACCGGCGGCGCATTGCCGTTAGAGTTCAAGATCGGAGACAAGGTTAAGGAAGTTTCGTTGCCAGCGCTGGTTACAGCAAATGACGCAGACACAGTGCATCATCTGATCCGAGACGGGTTCGGGATCGGACAAGCTCCGAAATATCGTTTTCTGGAAGACTTGAGAGATGAGCGCCTTGTAGAGGTTTTACCGGAATCTCCACCATCGCCCACACCGCTGGCTGCTTATTATCCACAAAACAGACAGCTCTCCCCGCGCGTCCGAGTTTTCCTCGATTGGGTCGTTCGTATTTTCGACAAGGCCGCACTTTGACCAAATGTCTAGGGCCGTCCGCTCGACTTTGCAAAGTCAGCTTTCTGCGCACTCTCGAAATTCGGATCAGCCCACTTTGCAAGAGCAGCGAACGGCTCTTATGTCCGCATAGCGGCCTTTCAGGATATTCAGGCGAACTTCAGTATCGAGCCCAGAATTGACTGATGCTGCGCGAAGCTCCAATGACAGCAATGCGCAGTAAGCGGACTTTGCAAAGTCTTTGGTAATCAAACATGGTTTTCGCTTGGTGCTCTGTGGATGTTCCTGTCACTCATCCACAACACGAAACTCACCGGAAGGCGCATCAGTGGGTGGTTCTTCGAACTCGTTCGAAATCAAGCCGCGACGGATGAGTTCTCGAATGGCGGCCGCTCTGGATGGCAGTCTGTTCTCGAACCGCCAATCATCAATGGCTTTGAGCTCTTCGAGGTCGAGCATCAGTTGCAGTTTTTCCGTGCGCTTGGGTGGTCGATTTGGATCAGACACTGGCATGACCTCAGTAGCTTACGTCAGTTACTCCAAGCATGTATGCCAATGGGCCTGCGTGTCTACATCAATCTTGGCATGTTGTGCCGGATACCCAGGATCATGAAGCGCCCCATGATGTGTCGGATACCTATATTAAGTATATGATTTTATTTGAATTTTTACGTATCACCCTTAGGTTCTACTCCGCAAGCAACGAAACGGAGTGAAAATGATACAGCAAGTCTTGAAGTCTGAAGTTCAGGAAGAATCCAACGACACAGGCATCGACAAGAACGCCTGGATCGCCAACGCGGTGACGGAAGTACTGGCCGATACCATGGTCCTGATGGTGAAAACGCAAGGCACACATTGGAACGTCGTGGGCCCGCTATTCCTGCCGATCCATGAACTGACAGAGCGTCAGTATCGCGACCTGTTCGAAGCTGCGGATGAATTGGCCGAGCGTGTGCGTGCGTTGGGTCAGGTGGCACCGATCTCGTTCACGGACATGGTTAGCCAAGCCAAGCTGACCGAAGAAGAGACGGTTAAAGATGCAGAGGGCATGATCAAACAATTGGTCGCAGACAACGAAGCGATTGCCCGGAACCTGCGTGAGACTGCCGCTACCGCAGCCCGTTATGGCGATGGAGCTACGGAGGATCTGATGAACGCCAGGATGGCGAAGCATGAGGAAGCGGTCTGGATGCTCAAGGCAATTGTTGCGGCCTAATTGGCGGCTCCCCTCGATTTGAACCAAGGTTTGCGAAGAAAGGAAAAACGATGACACGTGTTGGGTACGAGAAAAAGGCACAGCTGCAACTGGATAGTTGGAATGCCCAGATTGATGTTCTCGAAGCCAAGCTGAAGGTGGCCGAAGCGGACGCCAAACTCGAGCTCGAGGAGCAGCTCAGTAAGCTCTACAAGGCAAGGTCTGACGCAGAGGCTCAACTGAATGATTTGAAGTCGACCAGCGACGAGGCTTGGGAAGATGTCAAAAAGGGCTACGAGGCTGCATGGAGCGATATGCAGAGTGCTTTGAAAGAAGCGGCCGACCGGTTCTCGTAGAGCTGGGTTTGTGAACAAAGCTCGTGTCGTAAATGGGGACCGGAATGCAAACACCTAGAGAATTAGTGAGGTACTTTCGCGGGTTCCTAACTATCCCTGCCGCCATTAGTCTTTCAGGGCTTTTGGTGGCTGGGATTGTCTTCAAGGCGGAGCAAGCGCTCGTGAGTTGGGGTTGGCCCGCTTCCGATTGGATCAGAGTGTCCAATAGCACTGCGAGCGATGTACTGAGCGCAATCTCGGCAGCATCCATGTCCGCGTTGGTCATGGTCTATTCCATTGTTTTGCTGGTCTACACCTTGGCAGCAGGATCTATTGGGCCCAGGCTCTTGCAGCGCTTTGGCGAAGACAGGGTAAATCAGGTTGCAGTTGGCTCACTTGGAGCGACGTTTTTATACAGCTTGTTGATCTTGTGGCTGATACGCGATGACACATCAGTCAATTTGGCCGTCGCGATTGGAATAGTCTATTCGATCATCTCAGTTCTTTTGCTGTTGCTCTTCGTTCATACTGTTTCGACGCGCGTAACCATTGATCAGGAGGCGGCGCGGATTTCTGAAGCCTTGGATCGCCAAGTGAGCGCCGCAATCGAAAACAGTGCAGATATTCCGTCTTCAGAGGCAGTCCCTGAGGAGGGAGACAAGCGCCAAGTCTCGGCCGCGGGCACTGGATATGTGAATTCGATCAATACCGAAGGTCTGGTGAGTGCGGCCAAGGAAGCAGGGGCAGTCGTCGTTTTTGATGTGCAGCCAGGTGACTTCATGGTTCCAACGGACACTTTGGCCAATGTTTATGGTGATAGTGACGAGAGCCTGAATGATCTAGTGCAAGCGGCAGCTCCGTTGATCCCCGCGCGAGATCCTAATGGAGATATCCGCTTTTCTGTCCACCTCCTCATTGAAATCGCACTTCGGGCTTTGTCGCCGGGTGTAAATGACACGTTTACCGCAATTGTGTGCATCGACCGTCTATCAGCATCTCTGGCTCGAGCGTGGTCATCCAAGCTCTGCACGGGTGTGTATCGGGATGACGACGGAAACGCGCGGGTGATTTACCCGTCCATCACGGCTGAGGCACTGTTTCAAGACTCGATGCCAGCTCTGCGACGCGCTGCCCGGGGCAATGGCCTCGTAACGGCCGCCCTTATTCGAGCTTTGGTGCGCATCGCGGAGGCAGCTCCAGAAAAAGATTTGTGGGCTGTTATGGAAGAACTATCTGGCGTCAGAGATGAGACGCGAGAAAGTGATATGCTAAAGCGCGATATTGATAAGTTTTGCGGCCAAGTAGAAACCGCAATTGAACGATTTTAGTCAACCGTCCTGGACCTTTGCAGTCCAGTTCGGCTGGGGGGTGGTTTGTGAGTGGGCCATCCCCCAACTTATAGAGAAATTTTAAGGCGCGCGCTCGGCTTCAAGTTCAGAAAGACAACCGGTGGGCCTCAAAAGAAATCGACAGCTTTGTCTACTTCTCGGGATATTCAAAGTCCATTTGTGAATGGCCGCTTCGGGGCTCGAGCGGCTACTTTGGCTCACCGCTGAGAGGGTCAGAACCGAGCCAATATCTACGATTTTGCTGCGAGATGGTGAATATCTTTTTTCTCTCGACGCTTCGCCAACTCACGATATAGCGCGGGGGGCGTCACTCCGATCCAATCGGCAACACGCACCCAACCGCCTTCTTCCGGTGGCCCGTACAGTTCGAGATAGGCATCCAGTCGATCTGTCACCTTTCGCAGTCGCATGATTTCAATGCGGGTTCGCAAAGTCTGTAGATCTCTCGCTGTTCGTTCAAACGCTCTGATCGAAAGATGGTTTGATGAAGCTGCATCCTCTAAGTGCGTGATCAATTCGTCCCTCGGGAGGAATAAGACCGTCGTAGAAAGATCGGTCACAGCGTCGCAGTGATAGCGGTCTGCAAACAGGGATGCTTCCGCGACCAGATCACCAGCATTGGCTGTATGAAGCGTCAAAAGCCCGCCATCTTGCAGCGCTCGCCGAAGGAAGATCCGCCCCTTACGAACCAGAAAAGCCCATTCCACTCTGTCATCCCGCCGAAACAGAGTTTCGCCTTCCACCAGCGTTCGCTTTGGTGCGTAGTCAAAACAATGAAGCCAATGATCCGACATGATTTCTATCATGTTCCGTATTGCGTCTTCCATGCAATCCCTTCGTGCCAATGCTGTCTCAACCGAGGGTTTTTAACATGGCGACCAAGCGTTTCGCACTTCTTGTAGCGATCTTGCCTTCCGTGGCTTTTACTCAGACCCACTCTGGGAACCACAACACGATAACGTCGGCCTATGCGGGTTAAGAAACGCGCCTCATCAAATCTCTGTCGGAAAAGGACCTAGAGGAGATCGCGCGTGGTGGCGGATGGGGCCTCGCGCGAGCAGCGGAGCTTAACGGCGTTCCGGGGCCAACGCATCTTCTCGAACTTGCCGATCAAATTGGTCTGACTGAAGAGCAGCGCCAAGAAATCGAATTAATCCGCGCCCAGATGCAGGCAGACGCGATACAGGCAGGCGAACACTTAATCGAAATGGAACAGGCGCTTGATCTGGCTTTTCAGCAAGGTGTTCCAACGGCAGAAACTCTTGAACGACTGGTTATGGAAGCGGGCGCGGCGCGAGCAGCCCTGCGCTTCGTCCATCTGAACGCTCACCTGTTGACATTGACGTTGCTGACTGATGCGCAAGTCAGCCAGTATTCAGTCTTACGCGGATATACATATGATCCATGTTTCACTGTTCCGGACGGACATGATCCAGAGATGTGGCGCACCCATAATGGGTGCAACTAGGTTGTATGCGGCGAAACATCCTCGAAACTTGTCAAAACCTCATACCGCCAGTAGGTATTTGGTATGTTTCGCCTGGTCCTGTCGATACTTCTTGTTGTTGCATTCTCTGGCGCATCCGTAGCGTCGGTGAAGCATGGCTTGACCCATGGATCGGATCATTCTGGTCATCATGCTCACATGGCGGGCGATGATCTGTTGGCTGATGTCGAGAAAGCTGCTGCGGATTGTTGCGACACCACTAGCGGCAAGGGCTCAACATCCAGTTTTGGTGATCTTGTCGCCACGGCGGGGATTTCGCCGATTGCTGCACTGGTGATCTCAGTGGGTGGTGTGACGTACGCTGGAGCCGATCTTTCGGGCCTCGCACTTGGTGTTCCCACCGGTCCTCCGAAAGCCTGAACGGCAACGAGCGCTCGCCCGCATTCCGTTCAAATTTCAGTTCAAAGGACCGACAGACATGATCACACGTCGTCACTTCACCACACTGTCTGCAACTGCTCTCATCGCGACCGCTCTTCCCGTCCGTGCAGGCACCCCAATGCACGTGCTCAGCTCACCAGGTTGCGGATGTTGTCACGCATGGGCCGACTTGGCTCGCGCTCGTGGTTACGCCGTCACCGTTGAGGAACTGACAGACCCCGAGGCACAGAAGTCAGCACGAGGTATCCCACTGAACCTTGCATCCTGTCACACCGTTGAAGCCGACGGTTATGTCTTTGAAGGCCATGTGCCGTTCGAAGCTCTGGAAACCGTGTTGAAGGATCGGCCAGACATCACAGGGCTTGCGGTTCCCGGCATGCCAATGGGCTCCCCAGGAATGGGCGACGATCCGTCCGCCCGTTACGACGTCATTGCATTTGGGGGAGAGGCTGGGGTCGGTACAGTATACTACCGTGCGGGCACCGCGCAGCCGTTCGATACCTGATGCTAGGGCGCACAACACTCTTGGTCACCGGTGGGCTTGCGCTCACCGGTTTCGCCGTAGCGTTCGTTCTGGCCCAGCCCTCCGAAGCAGTCGGTTTATTGACACCGGATGACGCCAAACTGGTCGCCACTGGCCAAGATATCTACGCGGACCAATGTGCTGCCT
>NZ_JBXWSB010000079.1:0-22189 GCF_059613205.1 Ruegeria sp. BHSB064 | reverse complement strand
CTCTCTAATACGATATCACACTTTCCGACCCTGACGCGGGATGGAGCAGCCCGGTAGCTCGTCAGGCTCATAACCTGAAGGTCGTAGGTTCAAATCCTACTCCCGCAACCAGGTCGGAAAATCCACAGCAGCCCGTTCAGACTACAATTGATCCACTGGATCAATTGCTTAACGTCTTCACCTCGTCAGGCTCATAACATGAAAGTCCTAGGTTCAAATCCTCTCCCCGCAACCAACCCCCAAACAGAACGGTCAATCCACAAACAGTCCTCAAGACTGTTAGACGAACGATCAAACCTCGTCGTCATCAGGGCGTTCGCGGCCCCACTGGGGCCACGGTCCCTTCAACCATAACCTGAAGGGTGAGGAGCAATTGTGATCGATTCACTGGATCGATCACCCGACGAACGCGCAATGCGCCGGACCGTAGCGTCAAAGCCTCGAGCCGAAACCAACGTCAGAAAACAACAAAACAAACCAACATACTACAAACAGTCCACAAGACTGGTTGATTGAATGCCGCCGGCAAAACGACCTGCCGCCAAAATTAAACACACACATATTCATAATTTAATTTGGTTTTTGCAGACTCTAGCGTACCGCCCGTGCTAGAGGTGTATTTGAAGTAGGGGGACTTCAGAGGGGCGGCATGTCTCAGGACCTGAGCAAGTGGCTAAGCGCAATTGGATTGTCTGACTACGCGCAAGCCTTTCTAGACAACAAGATCGATTTTTCTATTCTGCAAGATTTGACAGCAGAAGATCTTATTGAAATCGGGGTCACTGCGGTTGGTGATCGTCGCAGGTTATTGCGTGCGATTGAAACTCTCGACGTGACCGAAGTGGCCACAATTCAAGACACTACGGCGTCGATAGAACCTGCGCGACGGCAGGTCACCGTGATGTTTGTTGACCTGACTGGGTTTACAAAGATGTCTAGAGACCTGGACGCCGAAGATCTGCACGCGTTGCTCAATCAGTTCTTTGGCAAGGTGGACAACGTTGTTGAGAAATTTGGGGGGCGTATAGACAAGCATATTGGCGATGCGGTCATGGCCGTTTTCGGCGCACCTATTTCACATACGAATGACACGGAACGGGCAGCCAGAGCGGCGGCCGAGATACATGCTGTATTGCCAACACTGACACCACCGCTGTCCTGTCACATCGGTATTGCTTCGGGGCAGGTTATTGCCAGCACAACCGGCAGCCAAGCGCACACGGAATACACCGTTACCGGCGATGGGGTCAATTTAGCCTCGCGCTTGACCGACATCTCAAAAGGTGAAGAAACGCTTGTTTCTCACGACATCCAGCGCGCCTTGGGTCCACTGTTTGTGGGCGAGTCTATCGGTGTGCAGGATATCAAAGGATTGAATGAACCCGTCGAAGTCTGGCGTCTGGATCGTCTGGCCCGGAACATTCGGACAAGACGCCATAAGTTCATCGGGCGCGACCGTGAGATGTCTTTGTTTTCGGCAACGTTTGACCGGTGCAAACGACACGGAGAAGGCGAGGTCCACGTGGTTCTGGGCGAACCGGGGATCGGCAAGACTCATTTGTCTGAACAGGTGGCCGAGCTGGCCAAAAGCCTTTCCTATTCGATCCACAATGGCGTTGTTATGGATTTTGGCGCGCGTGAGGGGCACTCGGCCATTCAGTCCGTGGCCCGCAGTGTTCTGGGACTTGACCCATCGGATCGGGCAGAAACTGGCGCCGCCGTGGCCAAGGAAGCGATCGCGAAAGGCTGGGTCAGCCCATCCAATGCAGCGCATCTCAACGCATTGCTTGAGCTTGAGCAAGATCCGGGTTTGGCGGAGGTCTATGCCGTTATGGACAACAAGACCCGGTTGCGTGGGCGCAGGCAGGTCATTGATGAGTTGCTGATGGCCCGCAGTCAGGACGCACCCTTGCTGATCCAGATCGAAGATATCCATTGGGCGTCACCCGACATTCTCGCGGCCTGCGCACATATCGCCGCAGCAACGCGGCAAATCCCCTGTGTCTTGATGATGACCAGTCGGGTCGAAGGGGACCCGATTGATCGAGATTGGCAAATGGCCACAGACGGCGCGCTTGTGTCCAAGTTGGAATTGGCCCCTATGGGGGAAGACCAGGCGCGGCAGCTGGTTGAGGAGTTTACAGCCATTGATCCCGAGCTTTTGGACACTTGCGTCAAACGCGCCGGTGGAAACCCTCTGTTCCTGGAACAGTTGTTGCGCAACATTGATGTGCTCAAGCAGGAAACGGTGCCCGGAAGTATTCAGGGGATCGTTCAGTCACGTTTGGATGCATTGGACCGTACAAGTCGCAGCGCCATTCAGGCAGCTTCGGTTTTGGGGCAGAGATTCTCGCCCGAGGTTCTGAATTACATACTCGGCGAAGGCCATCTGGATACCACCAATCTGATCCGTTCGGCCCTGATACGAGAGGCCGAGGCAG
Source organism: Ruegeria sp. BHSB064 (assembly GCF_059613205.1). Taxonomy (NCBI): domain Bacteria; kingdom Pseudomonadati; phylum Pseudomonadota; class Alphaproteobacteria; order Rhodobacterales; family Roseobacteraceae; genus Ruegeria; species Ruegeria sp. BHSB064. Next base: position 19,748 of record NZ_JBXWSB010000079.1, on the reverse strand, counting down.
ACCTTATGTTTGCGCACGCGCTGATCCGGGATGGATCATATGCCACGTTGGTCAAATCCGAACGTGCGCGTTTGCATCGTCAGGCGGCCAAATGGTTCGAAGATCGTGATGCGACCTTGCGCGCACAACATCTGGACCGGGCGGGTGCCAACAATGCCGCGCAAGCCTATCTGGACGCAGCCGACAAGCTGATTCACGCGTTCCGGTTCGACGACGCCAGCCCGTTGATCGAACGTGCTTTGGAGCTGCCTTCCCCCGCAGGCGTTCGGTTTGACCTGCTGTGTGCACGGGGTGAGACGCATCGGTTGCAGGGCCTGTCTAACGAAGCTTTGCAGGAGTTCCGGGACGCGGCGGGTCTTGCGGAGACGGATGAGCAAATCAGCCGGGCGCATATCGGGTTGGCACAGGCAGCGCGACAGGCCAGCCTGTATCAGGACGCGCTTGAGGCGCTGGATTCGGCAGAGGCTGCAGCCGAGCGTGCGGGCTCTGAACGGGACGTGGCCCAAATCAACTATGTGCGCGGCAATGTGTATTTCCCCTTGGGCCGTGACAAGGAAGCGCTGAGTGCCAATGAGCGGGCGCTCACCTTGGCCCGCAAACTGGATTCCGTGCGCCTTGAGGTGGGGGCGCTCAGTGGATTTGGTGATGCCAACTTCATGAAGGCCACCATGAAGACGGCGACTGGTTTTTACACGCAAGCCGTTGATCGGGCGCGTGAAAAGGGTCTGGTTCGGGATTTGGCGGCCAATCTGCACAACCTGAGCGTCGCGCGCAGCTACACAGGGGATGTGGAACAAGGGCGCGCCGACGCAAATGAAGCCATTGAAGTATCACAGAAGTATTTTGCTTTCGTGCCGGAATGTGTGGCTCAGACTTGCCTGGGTGTGGCTGAGACCTTTTTGGGTGATCTCGACCGCGCGCTTGAGGCTTTCCGGGTTTCCGCCGAGATCGCAGAACGCATTGGGGCAAAGCGGCTTGAGGCACAGGCGTTGGAACATCTGGCCCGCACGCAGGTTTATTCCAGGCAAATGGATCAGGCTTTGGAAACAGGCCGACGGGCGGTTGAGATTGCACTGGAACATGGGCGGAATTTTGTAGGGCCTAAGGCATTATCGGCGTTGGCGATGGCAGAAACCGACCCGGATGAACAAATGCGCCTGTTGAATTTGGGGACCGAAATCATTGCAGAAGGGTGCGTCGGTCATAGCCATCTGCACTTTTACCCCGATGCCAGTGCAGTCATGCTGGCACGAGGTAATTGGCAAGCGGCAAATGACTATGCGGATGGACTGGCGGCCTTTACGGCGGGGGAACCATTGCCAATGGTCGATTTGTCCATCCGCCAGACGCGGTTTCTGGCGGAATGCGGGCAAAAGGGTATCGTGCCCAGCGAACATGAGAGTTTTACCAACCTGCAAGGTGAATTTGCCGAGATGCGCATTACTCAATCCCTGCTGGGACGCGCCGATTTTCTGACGGTACAGGCAGGAGGCTGAATGAGCGTCGAGAAGAAGGTCTGGCTTATCTCTGGCCTGCTGACCCTTGGGCTGGCGGTTCTTTTGCTGAAACTCTGGATCGAACTGAACCATTTCGAGGGCGATCCGACACAATTGCCGGATCAGGCCGCCGTAGACTCATATCTGGGTAAGTTGGATGTGAAGCCTGACTACTATGTCCGGACAGGGATTTTCATAAAATCCTTCAGCTTTCTGGGGGCCAGCGATGTTCAGGTCACCGGTTATATCTGGCAGCACTATGAGACGGGCGTGCATGACAGGATCCTCCCGACCGAGGGTGAGGTCGGCTTTCTTCTGCCCGAAGCGGTGGATAGTGCAAATGGTCTGATTGCCGAGGCGTATCGGCTGCCGCAACCTGACGGCGTATTGGTGGGTTGGTATTTCGAACAAACCCTGCGCCAGAGCTTTGATTACACCAGTTACCCTTTTGATCACAAAACGGTCTGGGTGCGGTTCTGGCCTTCCTCGTTTGAGGATGCCGTCGCATTGGTTCCGGATTTCGAGGCATATCCGGCGACCGGACCAGACGATATTTTTGGGATCGATAATCAGATCGTGATGGGGACGTGGGAGCGGGAAAACACCTATTTCGACTATAAACTGTCAAATCTGGATACGACGCTGGGCATCGGTCAGAACGCCTATCAAACCAACGCGCCCGAGTTGCACTATAACTTCGTCATCAAACGCAATTTTGCCAATGCGTTTATCGTTCATATGGTTCCTTTGATCGTTGTGACGATGTTGCTGTTCGGTGCGGTCATGACAGTCACCCGCCGCGAGGGTCTGGCCGAGCGGCATGATTTCAGCACGTCCAGCGTGATCGGCACCTGTTCGGTTCTGTTCTTTGTGATCCTGTTGGCACATGTGCAGCTGCGCGAAGGCTTTGCGGGTTCGCCTGTGATCTACATGGAGTCGTTCTTTTTCCTGATGTACTTCATGCTGCTGGCGGTATCGGTCAACACCTACCTCTTCGCCTCCGAGGCGGTGCCGTCGCTGCGGATCATCCACTACCGGGACAATCTTATTCCCAAGGCCAGTTTCTGGCCGTTTGTGCTGCTGTGCATGGTGGCGATCACGGCTTACAATCTCAGCCTGAAGGAAAGCCCTGAGCCGCCGCCAATCAGCACGCAAGACGGTTAAGCTACAGGTTCAAACCCCGGTTTGGGCTCGCCCTGCGCCATGTCCAACGTGTAATCGCTGACCATCTCTGACGTACCATCGCGCAAGTTCTTCAGGTATTTCTCTGGCTCCGCGATCACATAAGCGTATGCGGGTTTCATTACGCCGTTCACAACCACGTTGATCTTCTTGCGCACATACACATTTTCGGTCGAGTTGGGGCCGTGATACCCTTCCAGCTTGTCCAGCTCGTGCAAGCCGGATTCCGTTACACGATAGACTTCACCACTGACCTGCTTGCCCATGCCCTGCTGATCCACAAGCGTCGCCATTCGGTGCAGATACCCGCAGTTCGGATTGTCACAGAATGGCTCTTTCGGGACAATCAGCGGCATGGGTTGCCGGGTGCGGGCGGGGCCGACAAAGTCGTTCAACACCCTGCTGTGCGCTTCGTGGTTGGGGAATCCCTGTTTCAGCGAACCATATGTGAAATACAGATAGGTCGGCTCTTGCACCGCGACAAAGCTTTCATCGCGCCCTTCTTCAGGGTCAGCAACCTTCACGTTGTGATCGCGCGCCCAGTTGTCCAGCATGGTTCGGATTTCGGGTTCGATCGTCATGCCCTGCACAAAATCGATGCACGAGGTCGCGTCCATGTTTTCAGCCCCCAGCAGGATTTCAACCATCCTGGGCGCTTTGTTCATTACTGCCACATGCAGCGCGGTGAACCCGTGATCGTTGACGATGTTGACGTCGATATCCCGTTTGATCAGGTCCTGCGCAGCCTCATAATCTGGTTTGCCCAGATCATGACCGCTTTCGTTCAGTTCACCTTCACCACCGGCTGCATAGTGCAGCAAGGAATCGCCATGCGCTTCGTCCACGATATTGACCCCGACGATGCCTTCGTCGATGGCGCGGAACACGCGTCTCCATTCGTTGATGTCATCCGCGGCGGCGGCCTCGCGCGCCCATTTGCAGACACGGTATTTCTGGTCATCCAACTCCTCAAAGGCGTCGGCCAAAGCTTCCATGATCTGATCCGGCGTGGCCATCATTCCGATACCCATCCGGCCATTTGACAAGCGCCCTTCGCGCGGACCGATGAAGTCGACGCCCAGCGTCTTCAGCTTGTCGACGTTGTTTTGCGTGGTGATGTTGTTCCACATATTCGTGTTGCAGGCGGGGCATAGGATCACCGGCTTCTTCTGGTACTGCCACGCCACAAAAACCGAGGTCAGAAGGTTGTCAGCAATACCGTTGGCCACCTTGCCCATCGTGTTGCAGGTGATGGGGGCCACAATGACGCAATCGGCCCAGTCGCACAGCGCCAGATGCGAGGCGCGCACCGGCATGTCGAACTTCATATAGCGGAAATTCCACTCATCATCGTCCCGGTAGTAGTCGTGATGGGTGATTTTGGCGTCAATCCTCTCGGCTCCGAAATCGCGAAAGAACTTTTCGGCCGAGACCGAGGGGATCAGTTTCACGTTGTGCCCGGCATCGACGATGCGTTCGACAAGTTCAGGGATTTTATCTGCTGCGGACGAACCACAAGCACACAACAATACGTTGCGTTTGCCGGCGTTGACCTGATTCATCACCCCTTTGGGATAGCCGAACGGGTTCTTCTCAAGGCTGGGGGTTTCATTCAGGTCGGAAACAGGCAGCCCTTCTTTGCGCATCCTGGCCTGCAATTCACCGGCCCGGATCATGTCCACGATGTCTTCCAGTTCTTCGCTTTTGCTGATGCACTCTCCTTGGAAAAACAAATACGGAACGTCCGATCGCCCACCAAGCGTCACCAGTTGCCGCCGCATTCGGATCATATTGGGATCGCGTCCGCCTACGTCGATCTGCTTGACGGTCGTCGCGCCGATGTTCGACAGAATACTGCGCAGCATATAGGACCAGGGGTCTTCATCCTCATAAAACAGAACCATCGTATTGTGCTTGAGGATACTGACAACATCGCTCGGGTCTTCGGGCGGGTCGATTTCTTCGATCATCACCAATGCGGGATCTTCAAGATCGCGTAGCCCACGGAAGATGTTGCCGCGTGGCGCTTGCCAGACCTGAGAGGTCGCGGGGCTCATGTCGACTATGGTGACAACATCGGTGTCCTCGTCATAGGCGATGCAAAGACACCAGAACTCTTCCAGCAGGGCAGTTTCCCGATAGACGTTTTCCGGCGGGCGGATCGCTTCGATCCCGGTGACGCGGTTGAAGTCGATATTGATCATCAGGTGACGATCTTTGTTGGTATTCAGACTTTTTAACTGTTCCTTGAACCAATCCTGCGGGGTTTGGATCGATGTGTCCTTGCGGGTAGCAAAGCTTTGGAAGGTACTGCCCAGATGCACGTTTTCAGACTGGCTGAGGTATTTTTCCGCCATCTCGTGCATGTCTTTTGCGGTGGCGACCCGGCTGACAGCTTCCGTGAACGACGCCTCAGTCGCCCTTAGAAGCTCGTCCTCATCCACGCGGTTGTCGCCATGAATGGCCAGGCTTTCCGCCAGCACACCCAGCGAATTCATGTTGGGCGTCGCCCGGCGGAACAGGTTGCGGCGCTTTTTGGGATCTTTCGCCAGATAGCGCGTGCTGTCGACGTAGTTGCATCGCTGCTTGAATGTTTTCAGATGAGTTTTGACCGCAGCACGCGCCGAGAAGCGCAGAATGCCCCGCGACCGCATTGAGGTTCCGTCACGATCTGACATGGCCTTCCACAATCGCTCGATCGTTGTCACCCAAAGCTTGCCGTATTTTTCAGGATGCACATCCATCATATGCACCAGACCTGTGCTTGGATTGCATTTGGCGATGACGGCGAAATGGCCGCCCGGCATATTTTCTTTGCCATGGGCGACACCGACCTGAAAATTCGCCACCAGAATATCGTTTTCTCCGCCCAACCGGTTGGATTCGTCGATTGCCTCAAGCAGCAGGGGAACGCTGGTTGTGTCTTCATCCATGAAATAAGCCTGAACCTGTACCCGGTCCCGAAGCCCTTGCGAGTGAATATAGGTGCAGGCGACGTCGAACAGTTCCCCCAGCGAGATACCGTCATTCACCACAAAGGACGAAGGTAACGCGCATTCGCGGAAGATGTCATTGACCTCGCAACTGAACCCAAGCGCCGACATGCTGAGCGCCGCCGCCGTCACGCTGCAACAGTTGATCGGTTGCTGGAAATTCTGCAACTGGACGCTCACCAAATCCCCGAACATGGTGGCGAAACAGGGTTTGCGTACCTCTTCCGGTATCTTCCGCCAGTTATCGCTCGATGAATAGGCCAAACATGTGCCGTCCAACGCAAGAGCTTCGAGGCTGACAGGAATGTCCGAGATCTGAAGGTGTTCTTCGTAGAAATAGTCGCCCACATCTGCGCTGGCCAGCGGGTGCCCATTCTGACGCAATTGAACGACACCGCGCAGCACAACATACATGCCCTTTGCAGGCAGGACCGTGTTTCCGGTCACTTCGATACACTCGAAATGTGGATTGATGACAGCAGGGTCCGCCACTTCGGCCTCGCCTGGCAGGACTTTGTAAATCAGGGTCCAGTCTGCGTCGCTTGGAATATATGATCTGGCATTGGCAATTTGATCTGTGGTCACAACTATGTCCCCCCGGAGTTGCGTTTCAAATTTCAAATTTGGACCAGCAGAATGTCTGTGTGTTTCCCGGACAGGCATTGGTCTTTGTGCACCAAAGATCGTCCTGTTCGGCGTCTTTTCACTGGTCGAGACTGATCTGTTGGTCGGAAAAGTATGAACAAATCGGCCTAATTGGCCGCACAGTATCCGATTTTTAGACAAAAATCACGAATACAGTGAACTTGATCGCCGGGTTGAAGATCCGTGGGGCAAAAGCAGGTTGAGGCGGCGCTTGCTGCGCACCATCTTGAGGTGCCCGTTGTCGTTCGGAATCCAGGCCGGAGTTTCGCTTAGTCGAGGAACAGATAGTCCAGCCGCATGACGGCGCTGGCTTTTTCCTGACTCACACCAAGAAACCCGGCGATGACGGTTTCATTTTCGCTGCGCGGGGCCGTTTCACGCAGGCGCAGATAATTCTCAAGCCCGGCAGCCCGGATTTGTTGTGACTCATAGTTCAGATCATTGCGCAGTGTCGGCAGCAGTTTTGCCACGTTTTCTGCGGGGCTGTTTTCTCCGGCCAATCCAACGCGGCGTGCATGGCCGATCAGATAGTCGTCCGAATACTCGCATTCGATCTCGAGCACATGGGTTTTGGCCTGATCGCCGCAGAAATCCTCAAGCACGTCCAGGTTGGCGGGGTCGAGGCACAGAACCAGTTGATCCGACCCGAAACTGTCAAACAACATTCTCACCACGGCCCGTCTGTGGCGCGAGCGTTTGGCGAGGCTCGTTTCTATTCCGCCCAGATCGGGCATCTGTGTCTCTTCTTCGTTGAACAGGTACTCGACACAGGGGATATCGGTTTCGGATGCGATCTGATCGACCAGTCGCTTGGCGACGTGCCATTTCTTGCAGACGATGACGAAAAGCTCGCGCTCGGGGCCCAACGCGTGACCGGCTTCCCAGAAACGTTGCCCAAATCGGCGGCCGATACGCCCGCGTCCGGTTAGGAATGCAAAGAGGTTGCGCCCTTCGTTCGAGACCGGAAACTCAATACCTTCACTGGCATAAAGCGACCCCAGGCGGTCCTTAAGTTCATGTGCTTCGGGGCTGATCTTGCGGGCAAACAGGTAATCCTGACCCAAAAGCATGTCATAGTGATCGTTGTAGAAAGTGACCGGCATTCCGTAGTCTGAAAACATCAGGAAGGTTGGTGTGCGGTTTTCGATCTCACCTTTTGGTATCAGATGGCGGACCAGTGTCTGAAAGAAGGTCTCGTCCGGGATCCAAGTGGTTGAGAAAAACCGGATCACGTCTCGTCGCTGGCGCAAAAAGTCTAGGATCATTTCAACGGTGCGGCGGCGCAGGCACCACCATTGGCTGCCGATCATGATCTGCAGGTCTTCGGGAATACCCCGGGTCAGACCAAAACGTTTCTGCATCTCGTAGGCAGAATAAAACAGTTTGGGCTGAGTGCGTTCGTTGAAATGATGGCGATAGATCAGACGGTCTTCTTTCATGCCGGTCTTGATCCAGTTGCTTTCAAAGAAATCGTGGCTTTCGATGAAATCCTTGTCGCGATCGTCCAGAAAACTGTGCGTGTACTCGGCGGTTTTGATGGCCATGCAATCGCCAGACAGCATGTAGAAATGCGTGGCACGGGGAAACGCCTCGACCGCAGCCTTCAAGGCGTTCAGCGTGGCGTGCACCAGCGACCACTCTCCCCATCCGCATTTGATGCGCTTTTCAGCGAAAGTCACATTTGGGTTGTCGCGCAGCGCGCTACGGATCTGGTCATACGCAGCAGTACTGGCACGTGCATCAAAGTGGATCGCCATGCAATCGCCCGCAGCGGTCAGCTGTTCGGCCTGCGCGATGATGGCCTCGGGGTCCTTATGGCACAGCAATATGTAGGCAATCTTTGCCATTGTGATCAGGTAATTTCCATTTCTGCCCGGTTTCAACCGTGATACTGAGGATGCGCGATTGAATAAACAGAATAATTTTGGTTCTTTATTACCAAACGCTGGCGTATCGGATCGAGACCTGACCAGCGAAGGAGGCACAGCAGATGGGGTTTCCCGGTACCTGGATGACCGAGAGTGAAAGCATGGTGTACCGTGTGGTGCCCAAATGCGCGTGCTCGACCATTGGCCAGATCATGTATTACTCGGATCACGGTCAGTTTTTTGACGGCGACATCCACGATGCCAAGGACGGTATGCACAAATGGGCTTTTGATCAGAGTCAGGGCCTGATCACCAATAACGTGCGCAGCCACGCCTCATATTCATTCACCTGCGTGCGCAACCCCTATACCCGCATCCTCAGTTCGTTCTTTGACAAGATCTGCGGCATCCAACGCAACGGCAAGCGATACAGGGGTAATCTGGTGCCGACGCTGATCTACAACTACGGCATCGAAGTTGGCGGAGATGACGGTAAGGGCGAATTCGATCAAATTGCCAGCTTCCGTCGGTTCCTGCTGTTTGCGCGCGACACGATCCGCTGGCGGCGCCCTATGGATCCGGACATTCACTGGTCCGCCATGTCGGGTCATGTGTCGACCTTCATCGTGAATGGCGGGCGTTATGACCGGATTTTCTGGACCGAAGCGTTCAACGACGGGATGCAGGGTGTTCTGGATCATGTCGAATTGAAGCACCCTGTATCATTGTCCGAGATTCCGCGGTTCAATGAATCCGAAGGCCACGGCCCCAAACGCGCCCATCCGGTCGAGGATTACTTCGACGATCTGTCGATGCATCTGGTTTATGAAATCTACAAACAGGATTTCGAGCTGTTCAAATACGATTTCGAAAACCCGGCCAACAAGATGCCGATCGGTGAAATCGATCTGGATGAAATTCACGCTAAACTGGGTGATTGAGGGCAGGGGTCCCCGGCAGAGATCTATCTGCCTAGAACATGATTGGCAGGTGAGTGTCTGCTTTGAGCCCTAAGTGTTCGCGTCTGTTGTTTTGCGTTCTGGCAATGGTAGTGTGTAAGCAGTCTGATAGTGATGACATAAATTAGCCAACTTGCATTCTCGGTCGATTGGACAACCTATTTTGCAGAGAACTACACTTCTTGTCGCCGCTCTTGTATTCACCGTATTAATTTGGGCATTTTACCCACGCGGAAACGACTTGGACCGACCAGACCCAGAGTTCTTGGCGACCGACGCCTATTTTCGATTGGGCGATTTCGTGATTTCTGTGCCAGTGGTATCGGTGCTAAGACTTACTGAGCCGCCAAACAGCACTGATCCTCTTCCGAAATTTAGAAGAAGCGGGCCATTCGGTGAGCCTCGGTGGTTTGCGACCCAAAGCTATAAAACTGCGATGCGCGAATTTGCAACCGAGCCAACACAGCCCGCAGAAGTATCTAATATTAAAATAAATTTTGGTGTCTGCGGAACCTACGGCGAGTGCGGAATATCACAAGAAATTTGCCCAAAGCTGTCCTCGGAGTGGAGCCGGAAGGCATGCAACAATCAGCTTCGAACGGAGTTGAAGAACCTCCCTGCTGATTTGTATTTATCCACAGAATTGGGTTTGAAAGTATTTGAACACCATCATTTTGCAGGGCTGCCGAATGCATCGGTGGCGGCTCTAATTGATGAGATGCACCCCATTCAAAACAAGGCGAATGTGGCTTGCGCTGACGGTCAAAAGAGATGCTACGCTGCCATTTTGATTGCAGATGAGATTTATGCGGTTTGGTCTTTCATCTGCACAAATGCTCACGAGGCAGTCTGCGAAAACAAACTTATTGCAGAGGGTGCCGAAGTTCTAGATTTTGTGGAAACTAAACTACGAGCCGGGTAGAACGCAAAGTCGACTTTGTCCGCATAGCGGACAAAACAGCCCACCGAATGGGTGGGCCGTTTTTAAGCGGTTTCTAACTCAAAGCTGGCGCACAGCCCCTTTTGCCGCGCTGGTGGTCAGTTTGGCATAGGCTTTCAGTGCTGTAGAGACCTTGCGTTTGCGCGGCGCGGCAGGTTCCCAGCCTTTGGCGTCTTGCTCCTGGCGGCGCTCAGCCAGTTCCTCATCCGACACGGCCAGATGGATCGAGCGGTTGGGGATGTCGATCTCAATTGTATCGCCGTTCTTGACCAGTCCGATTTCACCACCTTCGGCCGCCTCGGGCGAGACGTGGCCAATTGAAAGGCCCGAAGTACCGCCCGAGAAACGTCCATCAGTGAGTAGGGCGCAGGCTTTGCCCAGACCTTTGGATTTCAGATACGAGGTCGGGTAGAGCATTTCCTGCATCCCCGGACCGCCACGCGGACCTTCGTAACGGATGACAACCACGTCGCCCTCTTTCACCTTGCCGGTCAGGATGTCGCTGACAGCCTGATCCTGGCTTTCGCAAACATAGGCAGATCCGGTGAACGTCAGGATGTTTTCATCCACGCCCGCGGTTTTCACGATGCAGCCGTCGCGGGCGATGTTCCCGAACAGAACCGCAAGGCCACCATCCTGGCTGAAAGCGTGTTCTTTAGACCGGATCACGCCGCCTTCGCGGTCAGTATCCAGTTCTTTGTACCGGTTCGACTGGCTGAATGCCTGTGTGGTGCGCACACCGCCAGGGGCTGCTTTGAACAGCTCTTGTGCCTTGGGGTTATTGGCGACCTTGATGTCCCAGTTGGCAATCGCCTCGCCCATCGTGGCCGAGTGCACCGTGCTGCAATCTTCATGCAGCAGACCCGCGCGGCTGAGTTCGCCGAGGATCGAGAAGATGCCGCCCGCGCGGTGGACATCTTCCATATGCACGTTCTCGGTATTCGGTGCGACCTTGCACAAGCACGGTACACGACGGCTCAGGCGGTCCATGTCGGTCATGGTGAAATCCACCTCGCCTTCATTGGCAATCGCCAGCAGGTGCAGAACGGTGTTGGTCGACCCACCCATGGCAATGTCGAGGCTCATGGCGTTCTCAAACGCGTCAAAAGTTGCGATCTCACGCGGCAGGAAGCCTTTTTCGTCCAGATCGTAATGCCGTTTGGTGATCTCAACGATACGGCGACCCGCTTCCAGAAACAGCTCTTTGCGGTCGGCATGTGTTGCCAGAGTCGATCCGTTGCCCGGCAAGGCCAGACCCAGCGCTTCGGCCAGACAGTTCATCGAATTGGCAGTGAACATCCCCGAGCACGACCCGCAGGTCGGGCAGGCGTTTTCTTCGATGTGCTGAACCTGCTCGTCGGTGAATTTGTCATCTGCGGCGGCGACCATTGCATCCACAAGATCGATCTTCTTCGCTTCCAGATCGGCGATGTCGATCTTGCCCGCTTCCATTGGACCGCCAGACACAAATATCGCCGGAATGTTCAGGCGCATGGCGGCCATCAACATGCCCGGAGTGATCTTGTCACAATTCGAGATGCAGACCATCGCATCAGCGCAATGCGCGTTGACCATGTATTCCACAGAATCCGCGATCACCTCACGCGAGGGCAGCGAATAGAGCATCCCGTCATGGCCCATGGCGATACCGTCATCCACCGCGATGGTGTTGAACTCTTTTGCGACGCCACCAGCGGCTTCGACCTCGCGCGCCACCATCTGTCCCAGATCTTTCAGGTGCACGTGGCCGGGCACAAACTGGGTGAACGAGTTGACGATGGCGATGATCGGCTTGCCGAAATCATCATCGCCCATGCCTGTGGCACGCCACAATCCGCGGGCACCGGCCATGTTGCGGCCATGGGTAGAGGTTCTGGATCGGTACAATGGCATGATGCTGTATTCCCTATTTCCTCGGGTTGCATGTCTTTGGGTTCGTACGTTATAGCGCACGTAGCACATGTGCGTTATAACGCACAAGAGGATTCGCGGGGCACAGAAATGGATGCTGATGACATTACGCTAAGGCTGCGAGATGTGCGGTCGGCATCGGGTCTGAGCCTGTCAAAAGCGGCTGAGCTGACGGGCGTCAGCAAAGCTATGCTGGGTCAGATTGAGCGCGGCGAATCCAGCCCGACGATTGCCACGCTGTGGAAGATCGCCAAAGGCTTTCAGGTGCCGCTGAGTGCGTTGATCGATACGGCCAAGGGCGACCCCTCTGTTTTTCAGACTGTCACCTTTCCCGGCAGTATCGAAGTCAAGATCGTCTTCCCTTTTGATCCAGCGCTGAGGGCCGAGACGTTTCACGTCAGCCTGACCCCGAACCAAAGCCACGAGTCACCGGCGCACGCAACGGGCGTGACGGAAGAAGTCTTTGTTCTTGACGGTACCCTCGACATACTGCGCGATGGGGATTGGGTGCCCTTGCAAGCAGGGCAAGGCTTGCGGTTTGCCGCTGATCTGCCGCATGGCTATCGCGCGGGTCCGCAGGGGGCAACTTTTCTGAACATGCATCACTACGCCCAACACACCGAGTATTCAGAGACGACCAAGACAGAGTCATGACCGCATTTTTCGACAGCCTCACCATCGTTGACGCCATCGGCTCGTTCGGAGCCCTTATTGTGGTTGCAGCCTATTTCGCGACACAAATGCGGATGATGAACTCTGACGACCTGGCCTTTCCGGTCGTCAACCTGCTGGGGTCGGTGCTGATCGTCTATTCCCTGCTTGAGAATTTCAATCTGGCCTCGATGCTGATCGAGGGCTTTTGGATCTTGATCAGTATCATCGGCATCATTCAGCACTTTCGCCTGCGCCGGGCGCGATAAATCAAGCGGGTATCAGGCGCTAGCGCTATCCAGACTTGAACCTAAAAGACGCGGGGTATAGGGAAAATCCAAGCTCGCTTAGGGGAGGCTTTGATGCAGGACGATCCAAAAACCCTCGTATCTACTGAATGGCTGGCCGCGCATATGAAAGACCCGGATCTGCGGATTCTGGATGGGTCTTGGTATCTGCCCGCGCAGAACCGCGACGCCAAAGCCGAATACGATGCCGGGCACATCCCAGGGGCACGGTTCTTTGATATTGACGAAATCTCGGATCACCGTTCAGAGCTGCCGCATATGGCTCCTCCGGTCGAGAAATTCATGTCGCGCCTGCGGGCAATGGGCGTGGGCGATGGTCATCAGGTTGTCGTCTATGACGGCGCCGGGCTGATGTCAGCGGCGCGCGTTTGGTGGTTGTTCCGTCTGATGGGTCAGGAAAACATCGCGGTTCTGGACGGCGGTTTGCCCAAGTGGCAAGCCGAAGGACGCGAGCTTGAGGATCTGCCGCCGGTTATCCGCGATCGTCACATGACTGTGCGCGTTCAAAACCAGCTTGTTCGGGACGTCACTCAGGTTTCCGCCGCAGCCAAGCTGGCCGATCATGAGATTATCGATGCACGCTCTGCCGGTCGGTTTGCCGGGGCTGAAGCCGAGCCGCGCGAAGGATTGCGTTCGGGCCATATCCCCGGGTCCCGCAACGTCCCGTTCGGCCAGTTGCTCAATGCAGATGGCACAATGAAATCGCCCGAGGATTGCCGCGCCATTTTCGAAGCCGCTGGCGTCGATCTGTCCAAACCTGCGATTACCTCATGCGGGTCGGGCGTCACGGCCGCCATTCTGAGCCTTGCGCTTGAACGTATGGGCAAGAAAGACCACTCGCTTTATGACGGCTCCTGGGCTGAATGGGGTGCCTTCCCAACCCTGCCCGTCGCAACCGGAGAGAACTGATGTTCGAGAACCTCAAGCCGCAGCCTGCCGACAAGATTCTGGCATTGATGCAGATGTACCGCGAAGACCCGCGCGATCAGAAGATCGACCTGGGTGTGGGTGTCTATAAAAACGCGGACGGCGTAACACCTGTGATGCGCGCAGTAAAAGCTGCAGAGCAGCGCATCCTGGAAGAACAGGAAACCAAAGCCTATACCGGCCTTGCAGGTGATCCGGCCTATGCCGATGTGATGATCGGGCTGATTCTGGGCACCTCGGTTCCGCGCGCCAACATTGCCGCTGTGGCGACCCCCGGCGGCACGGGTGCCTGCCGTCAGGCGTTCGAGATGGTCCGCATGGCGAACCCTTCGGCGCGCGTGTTCGTTTCGAACCCGACCTGGCCGAACCACCTGTCGATCCTGAACTATCTGGGGATGGAGACCGTTCAGTACCGCTATTTCGATGGCGAAACCCGGGGCGTTGATTTCGACGGGATGATGGCCGATCTGAAAACCGCCAAAGCAGGTGACGTGGTTCTGTTGCATGGCTGCTGCCACAACCCGACCGGTGCCAACCTGAACATGGTGCAATGGCAAGAAGTTGTGAACCTGATCAACGCGCTTGGCCTCGTGGCGATGATCGACATTGCTTATCAGGGCTTTGGTGACGGGCTGGAAGAAGACGCGCAAGCGGCGCGTCTGGTTGCTTCTTCGGTCAAGGAATGCCTGATTGCAGCGTCCTGTTCCAAGAACTTCGGTGTTTACCGTGAACGCACTGGTTTGCTGATGGCCATCAGCGCCGATGCAGGGCAAACCGCTTTGAACCAGGGGACTTTGGCGTTTCTGAACCGCCAGAACTATTCCTTCCCGCCGGATCATGGCGCTCGGGTTGTGACGACGATCCTGATGGATGACGCGCTGCGGGCTGACTGGGCCACCGAGTTGGAAGAGATCCGTTTGTCCATGCTGGGCCTGCGCCAGCAATTGGCGGACGAACTGCAACGCCTGAGCGGGTCCGACCGTTTCGGTTTCATCGCCCAGCACCGTGGCATGTTCTCACGTTTGGGCGCGGCACCGGAACTGGTCGAAAAACTGCGCGCCGATCACGGTATCTACATGGTAGGTGACAGCCGCCTGAACATCGCTGGCCTGAACGCGACAACGGTGCCGATTCTGGCGCAAGCAATCGTCGACGTCGGCGTTTGATCTTGAGAACATTCCAAAAAAGAAAACCCGGGCGCGAACGCCCGGATTTTTTTGTTGAGGTAAAAGCGCCTTAGCCCTTTGAGAACTCAGGATAGGCTTCCATACCCAGTTCTGCCATGTCCAGACCGTTGATTTCGTCTTCTTCGCTGACGCGGATGCCAACGGTGGCTTTCAGGATCGACCACAGGATCAGAGCGGCGACGAAGGTGAAGACACCATAGGCCACGATGCCGGTCAGCTGGGTGATCAGGTCGGCATCGCCATAGAAGATGACGGCGATGGTGCCCCAGATGCCTGCGAACAGGTGGACCGGGATGGCACCGACAACGTCGTCGATCTTGAGCTTGTCGAGCATCGGAACCGCGAAGACCACGATGATACCGCCCACGGCACCGATCCACAGCGCGCCGAACAGGGTCGGAGCCAGAGGTTCAGCGGTGATCGACACCAGACCGGCCAACGCACCGTTCAGCACCATGGTCAGGTCAGGCTTTTTGTAAAGGACCTGCGTCATGATCAGGGCTGCGACAGCACCGGCTGCGGCGGCCATGTTGGTGTTGGCGAAGATGCGCGATACGTCGGATACGTCACCCACGGTGCCCATTGCCAGCTGCGAGCCGCCGTTGAAACCGAACCAACCCAGCCACAGGATGAAAGTACCCAAGGTCGCCAGCGCCAGATTTGAACCGGGCATCGGGTGTACCTTGCCGTCCTTGTACTTGCCGATACGCGGGCCAAGGATCAGACAACCAGCCAGAGCAGCCCAGCCACCGACCGAGTGTACAACGGTCGAACCGGCGAAGTCGGAAAAGCCCATGGCGTCCAGCCAGCCGCCGCCCCATTTCCACGACCCCGAGATCGGGTACAGGATACCGGTCAGCACGACGACGAAGATCAGGAAGGGCCACAGCTTGATACGCTCAGCCACGGCACCCGACACGATCGACGCGGTTGCCGCCACAAAGACCAGCTGGAAGAAGAAGTCCGAGCCGATCGAGGCGTAGTCCAAAGCAGCCTCGGCAGGATCAACACCAACCGGATCAAGCACGGTTGGACCGCCAATGGCAAAGAAACCATTGAAGTCGCCCGGATACATCGTGTTGAAGCCGACAAGCCAGTACATGATCGCGGCAATGGAAAACAGCGCGATGTTTTTGGTCATCTGCATGGCAACGTTCTTGGACCGCACCAGGCCGCCTTCCAGCATGGCAAAGCCTGCGGCCATGAAGAAAACCAGAAAGCCCGCCATCAGGAACAGCAGGGTGGTAAAGATATACTGGGTGTGCAGCGCAGCTTCGCCGGTGGCGGCTTCCTCTTGCGCCAGACCCATCTGCGGCAGCACGACAAGCGCGGCAGCGGGGATGAGAGATTTCATCAGGTTCATTGTCAGTCCTCGAATGTTTGTGAGTCGGGACGCCTTACAGCGCCTCTTCGTTCGTTTCCCCGGTCCGCACGCGCAGGGCCTGCTCGACATCGAGAACGAAAATCTTGCCGTCACCGATCTTGCCGGTTTTGGCGGTGTTGGTGATGGTTTCGACGATCTGGTCGGCCATTGTGGCAGGCACCACGATCTCGAGCTTGATCTTGGGGACAAAGTTCACGGCGTATTCGGCCCCACGGTAGATTTCGGTGTGACCGGACTGCGAGCCGAAGCCCTTGATTTCGGTCACCATCATGCCGCGCACGCCAGCCTGGGTCAGTGCCTCGCGCACCTCCTCGAGCTTGAACGGCTTGATTGTCGCAATGATCAGTTTCACGTCTTTCCCCTCTGGTTGTCCGGCGGGACCGGTTTGTTTGCACCTGCAGAAAAAAAGCGTGACGGAGCGGTGTAAGAAACGGTGACGGGTCGTAATTGCGCAGCAAAATGGCGCAATGTTGCACAATTTTTGCACAAATTATGTGATCTGACTAAAAAACAGGCGAAATGATGAGGGGAAATTCCGGAAATTCGGACCTCTACATAGACGGGTCGCCGGGGTATGGTGGCGCAAAAGAACAACGGGCAGAGTTTGAGCATGACTGAGTCCAAGCGCCGAAAGCCGCGACTGGTTGCGGACAAAAGATACCCGTCAAAGGGTCGTAAACCGTCGGCGTCCAAGCGCCCGGCGGGCAAGAAATCGACTGCGCGCAAAACCACCACCCGAAAAACCACGCGAAAGACCAGACGCAAAAGCGCGGGTGGGGGCGGAGGAGGAATCTTCCGTCGTCTGTTCCGCTGGATCTGGAGGCTGATCTGGGGTCTGACCTGGCGTGTGGGCGCAATTGTCGTTGCGCTGATCGCCTTGGCGGTTGGCATCGTTTATACAACTCTGCCCGACGTGGATGCCTTGTTGGACGGGCGCGCGCGCGGGTCAGTGACGTTGCTGGACCGCGATGGCAAGGTTTTTGCCTGGCGCGGGGATCAGTTTGGCGGGGTGATAACGGCGGATACAGTGTCGCCCCACCTGAAGAACGCGGTGATCGCGACCGAAGACAAGCGATTCTATCGCCATTTGGGTGTCAGCCCGCGCGGCGTTGCCAGTGCCGTGCGCATCAACCTGAGCGAAGGGCGCGGTCCTTTGTCGGGCCATGGTGGCTCAACCATCACCCAGCAGACTGCCAAGCTGCTGTGCCTGGGCGTGCCGTATGATCCGTTGGAATGGGAGTCTGAAGCCGCTTATGAGGCCGATTGCCGTCAAGGCTCGCTTTGGCGCAAGGCCAAGGAAGCGGTCTATGCCATGGCGATGGAGGCGAAGTATTCCAAGGACGAGGTACTGACGATCTACCTGAACCGCGCCTTCCTTGGTGCCGGTGCGCGCGGGTTCGAGGCCGCCAGCCAGCGGTATTTTGGCAAGTCAGCGGCGGAAGTGTCTCCGGCGGAAGCCGCGATGCTGGCCGGTCTGCTGGTGGCACCCACACGGTATGCCCCAACGAACAGCCTGCAACGTTCTCAGGATCGGGCGCGGCTTGTGATCGGTCTGATGGAAGATCAGGGTTATCTAAGCGCTGCACAAGCCAGTGAAGCGCGTGCCAGACCTGCAGAACTTTCAGAAGCCGCCGCTGCGCGCGCAGGCGGATATTTCGCAGATTGGGTCATGGCAAGTGGCCCCGAATTCTTTACCCGCAACACGACCGAGGATGTGGTGATCCGCACCACCCTGGATCAACGCATTCAAACCTCTGCCGAAGAAGCGCTGAAATTCATTTTCCAAGAAAAAGTGCGCGAAGGGTCCGAGGCGCAGGCCGCAATTGTCGTGATGTCGGCAGATGGTGCGGTGCGTGCCATGGTTGGTGGGCGAAAGACGCGCGTGTCAGGCGCGTTTAACCGGGCAACGCAGGCATTGCGCCAGACTGGATCGTCTTTCAAGCCGTTCGTCTATGCCACCGCGCTGGAACTTGGGTATTCTCCGCTGGATACAGTGATGGACGAACCTTATTGCGTGAACATCCCCGGATCAGGTCAATGGTGCCCCAAGAATTACACCAACAAGTTCTATGGGCGGGTGACGTTGGCAGATGCGCTGATGAACTCTTTGAATATTCCGGCTGTGAAAGTGGCCGAGATTTCGGGTTTGGATAACGTCCGCACCGTCGCCAGCGGCTTTGGTATTGCCAGCGATCTGGCGCAAGGTCCTGCCTTGGCTTTGGGGGCGTCGGAAAGCACGCTGATCGAGATGACCGGAGCTTACGCTGGCATTCTGAACGGTGGATCGGCCGTGGAACCCTATGGCCTGACCGAGCTGAAGCTGTTGGGTGATGACACGCCCGTTATGGTCACAACGACCGGTATTGGTGAGCGGGTCATCAACGACGCAGCCGCTAAACAGCTGACCTGGATGATGGAGCGTGTGGTGTCCGAAGGTACCGGTGGGCGTGCCAAATTGCCGGGCTGGCAGGTGGCAGGTAAAACCGGGACCACACAGGCCGCGCGGGACGCGTGGTTCATCGGCTTTACGGCTGACTATGTGACCGGTGTCTGGATGGGCTATGACGACAACACTCCGCTGTCTGGCGTAACCGGGGGCGGGCTTCCTGCCGAAATCTGGAAAGAGACCATGGTGCGCGTTACCGAAGGGATGACACCCACTCCTTTGCCGATGATGGCACCGGAACCACCGG
This sequence comes from Ruegeria sp. BHSB064, assembly GCF_059613205.1. Classification (NCBI taxonomy): domain Bacteria; kingdom Pseudomonadati; phylum Pseudomonadota; class Alphaproteobacteria; order Rhodobacterales; family Roseobacteraceae; genus Ruegeria; species Ruegeria sp. BHSB064. The sequence continues at coordinate 604 of NZ_JBXWSB010000079.1, read as the reverse complement.
TTCAGGTTGCGCAACCGCAGCCCCGGCGCAGGGGTGGCGGCTTTGCCGAGGACATCAACAACCTGCTGAGAAACATTTTCGGCGGCAACTAACAAAAAAGGCGGTGCGCTGGGCACCGCCTTTTGCAATTCAATTCCAGCGTGGTTTAGACGCTGGCATCCAATGCTGCCAGGATCGCGTCACCCATTTCGGTGGTCGAGACCGGAGTGACGCCTTCATCCGCCAGCAGGTCGCCGGTGCGGACGCCATCAGCCAGAACTTTTTCGATCGCGGCCTCGAGGCGGTCTGCCTCTTCGCCCTGATCAAAGCTGTACCGCAGCGCCATGGCAAAGCTGAGGATGCAGGCGATTGGGTTGGCTTTGCCCTGACCCGCGATATCCGGGGCCGAGCCATGGACCGGTTCGTACATCGCCTTGGGGCGGCCATTGGCCATCGGCGCGCCCAGAGAAGCCGATGGCAACATGCCCAGAGAACCCGTCAGCATCGCGGCGCAGTCGGACAGAATGTCGCCAAACAGGTTGTCGGTCAGGATCACGTCAAACTGCTTGGGTGCGCGCACCAGCTGCATGGCGCCGTTGTCGGCGTACATATGGCTCAGCTCAAC
>NZ_JBXWSB010000078.1:0-22297 GCF_059613205.1 Ruegeria sp. BHSB064 | reverse complement strand
TCATGACCGCAGGCATGCATCGCATTTTCCGTTTTCGAGGCATAGTCCAGCCCGGTTTGTTCCTGCATCGGCAGAGCATCCATGTCTGCGCGCAACCCGATCACGCGGCCCTGCGTATCGCTCTTGCCGCGAATGACGCCAACCACACCGGTCCGACCGATGCCGGTCACAACCTCATCACAGCCGAACTCTTTCAGCTTTTCGGCCACCAGCGCGCTGGTGCGGTGGGTTTCGTACAGAATTTCCGGGTGCTGGTGAATGTCACGCCGCCAACCTGTGATTTCATCGTGCACCTCTGCAAGGCGGTTTTTGATCGGCATGTCATTCTCCCTAATTTATGCGACGGGCAATCGTCGTTCCACAAGCTCGGCAAACCAACTGCATCCGGCAGGAATGGCGTCGTCATCGAAATTATACTCGGGGTGATGGCACATGGCCGTGTCCCCGTTCCCGATAAAGATGTAGGCTCCGGGCCGTTCTTCAAGCATATAGGCAAAATCCTCGGACGGCATGATCGGGTCCGTGTTGTCATTGACCTTACCCGCGACAGCCGCCGCCGCTTCGGCTGCGTATGTCGTTTCGGCGTCCGAGTTCACTGTTACAGGGTATCCCGGCTCCCAAACCACCTCTGCCGTGGCTCCAAAGGCCGACGCCGTATCCTCGGCAATCCGGCGCACCCGGTCTTCCGCGATTGAGCGGTATTCAGGATCCAGTGTCCGAACGGTTCCCTGCAAACGTACAGTGTGCGCAATCACATTTGACGCAACGCTGTCCGTTTCGAACGTTCCAACTGTCAGGACAACGCGCTTGATTGGGTCAACCGTGCGCGACACCACGGATTGCAACGCAACAACGATATGCGAGGCAACCAGCGTCGTATCCACCGCATCATGCGGCGCGGCGGCGTGCCCGCCCTTGCCGGTGACAGTGATTTTGAACTCATCGGATGAGGCCAGCAGCGCACCGGGCCGAATGGCAAACTCACCCACAGGAAGGCCGGGCATGTTGTGCATGCCATAAACTTCCTGAATACCCCAGCGTTCCATCAACCCGTCCTGACACATGGCCAATCCACCTGCACCGCCTTCTTCGGCTGGCTGAAAGATCAGAACCACGGTGCCATCGAAATTGCGAGTCTCGGCCAGATATTGCGCTGCCCCCAGCAGCATTGACGTATGCCCGTCGTGCCCACAGGCGTGCATCTTCCCCGAAACGGTTGAGGCATAGTCCAGCCCTGTCGCCTCTTCAATCGGCAACGCATCCATATCCGCCCGCAGGCCAATGACACGCCCCTGCGTGTCCGTACGCCCTTTGATCACCCCAACGACACCAGTTTTGCCGATCCCCGGAGTTATCTCGTCTACGCCAAATTCTTTCAGGCGGTCTGCGACAAATGCCGCAGTTTCGTGGACGTCGTACATGAGCTCAGGATGTGCATGTAGATAACGGCGCCACTTGGTTATCTCGCCATGCATTTCCGCAAGTCTGTTTTTTACCGGCATCTCAAAACCTCCCCTTCGGCTGCGATTACCGCTTTACGTCGGATCAGGTGCCCAGCTTTTCAACCAAGCGCTGCATGAACTTTTGCCCGGCTTCGAACTGCGTAACCGAGATGAACTCATTCGGCTGATGGGCCTGGGCAATATCACCGGGGCCACAAATCACCGCGGAATAACCAGCCTCCTGAAACTGCCCCGCCTCGGTTCCATAGCTGACAACATGGCTGGCATTGTCGCCGGTCAACGCGCGCACCAGAGTTTCGGCCTCTCCATCCTGTTCAGGGACGAGCCCCGGAATAGAAAAGTTTTCAGACAGTTCGATACGGGCCTCGGGGCGCACTTGCTGCATCCGGGCCTCAATCGCGCGGACCTGTTGAAAATACGCCTCCTGCCATTGCGCCTTGGATTCGTCCGGTACGGTTCGGAAATCCATCATGAACTTACAGTCTTTGGCGGTGATATTGTGTGCTGTGCCGCCTTCAATCTTGCCAACATGACAGGTCGTCCATGGCGGATCGAACACGGCGGCAACCGGGCTGGGGTCCGCCGCCATATTTGCAGCGTTCTGCTGGTTCGCCCAATCGATCAGAGGCGCGGCCTCCATGATCGCGTTGACGCCAGTATGCATGATCGAGCTGTGGACTTCGAACCCCATGATATGGGTGTCGAAGCCGAAACCGCCCTTGTGCCCCGTCACGGCCTGCATCATCGACGGCTCACCCACGATCACGGCGGATCCTTTGGGCAAAACGTCCTGCATCGCCTTGATCATGGGCGGCGCGCCGGTGCAGCCGACCTCTTCATCAAAGCTGAGCGCAAGCTGCAACGGCCGTTTGACCCCGGCGTGATGTGCTTCGACAAGGGCCCAAATGGCCAGCGCATCAAAGCCCTTCATATCGCAGGTGCCCCGCCCGAAATACTTGCCGTCTTTCTCGGTCACGGTAAACGGGTCCGTATCCCACGGCTGACCATCCACCGGCACGACATCGGTGTGGCCGGACAAAACCACCGCGCCTTCGTCCAATGGACCCACATGGGCAAAGATCGCGGCCTTGTGCGGTTGATCCGGGTCGGGCCAGCGATGCGGGTCGATTCCGTGACCTTGAAGATACTCTTCAACCCAATCCACCAGGGGCAGATTGGTTTCGCGGCTTACGGTTGGAAAAGAGATCAGCTTGGTCATGATCTCAAGCGGCGTTAGGCGTTTTGCCATTGGTATTAGTATCCGCTATCCGTCGTCAGGATGAAGTGACCCGGCTCAACCTCTTGATATTGCAAAGGTTCAGGCGTGTAGCCAACAGGATGAATCGGCGACGGAATTGGTTTGAAGTTCAGATCTTTTTCGGACTTCCGCTTGTTGGGGTCCGCGATCGGAACGGCCTTCATCAATGCCTGAGTATAGGGATGTTGCGGGTTCTCGAAGACCCGAGCACGCGGGCCAAGCTCAACGATGCGACCCAGATACATGACCCCTACATAGTGGCTGACCCGTTCAACGACAGCCATATCGTGACTGATGAACAGATAGGACAGGCCCAACTCGGATTGCAGCTCCATCATCAGGTTCAACACCTGCGCCTGCACCGATACATCGAGGGCCGAAACCGCCTCATCGGCGATGATCAGTTTGGGGTTCAGGGCCAAGGCGCGGGCAATGGCGATCCGCTGACGCTGACCGCCTGACATTTCATGCGGGAAGCGGCGCATGAAGCTGCGCGGCAGCTGCACCTTGTCAAACAATTGCGCAACGCGATCCTGAAGCTCCGACCCCGACGCAACACCGTAGTTTCGCATCGGTTCGGCCACCTGATCCACCAACTGCATTTGCGGGTTCAGCGAAGCGAAGGGATCCTGAAAGATCATCTGCATGTCCAACCGCGCCTTGCGCAGGCCGGACGGGTCCAATTTCATGACGTCGACGCCATCCAGATTGACCTCACCCGCCATGGGCTCAACCAGCCGCAGGATCGAACGTCCGGCCGAGGACTTGCCGCACCCGGATTCGCCTACAAGGCTAAGGGTCTGGCCCTTGTTCAGCGTGAACGAGACATCTTCAACGGCATGTACGTTTGAAATCGTCCGACGCAGCAGCCCGCCTTTAACCGGGAAGCGCGTTGTCAGGTTTTTGACGGTCAGCAGAACATCTTCGGTACCGGGGATAGGGGCAATATTCTGCCCTTCAACACCCAATAGCTTCATGGGCTCGGGCGCGGATTTACCTCGCATCTCACCCAGCTTAGGTACAGCGGCCAGAAGGGCCTTGGTATAGTCGTGCTGCGGGTTTTCGAAGATTTCCTTGACGGTACCCTCTTCGACCTTGTTGCCACGGAACATAACCACCACGCGGTCCGCCATCTGTGCAACCACCGCCATGTCGTGGGTAATGAACATGACAGCCGTGCCGGTTTCCCGCTTGAGACGATCCATCAGCGCCAGAATCTCTGCCTGAATGGTCACGTCCAGAGCCGTGGTCGGTTCATCCGCGATCAACAGGCGCGGCTCGCAGGCCATAGCCATCGCGATAACCACACGCTGACGCATCCCGCCGGACAGCTCGTGCGGGTATTGCTGAAGGCGGCGCTCAGGTTCAGGGATTCGCACCTGCCGCAACAATTCCAAGGCCCGTTCATCAGCCTGGGCTTTCGACATGTCCTTGTGGATACGTAGACCTTCGGTCAACTGGCGACCGACCGTAAACACGGGGTTCAGGGCGGTCATCGGCTCCTGAAAGATCATCCCGATCTCGTTTCCGCGAATCTGTTTCATCAGATCCTGATCGGCTGTGGAAAGGTCCATCTCTTCGCCATCGCGGCGATCAAACAGCAGCTCTCCGCCAGCAATTTCGCCCCCGCCGAACTCGACCAACCGCATCAAAGACAACGACGACACAGATTTACCCGAGCCTGATTCACCAACGATACAAACGGTTTCACCCGGATTGACCTCGAACGAGACGTCCTCGACGCCGACGACAGGGCCGTCCTTGGTCTGAAATTCCACCCGCAGTTTTTTGATCTGTGCAATAGGCTGATCCAGCACGCGCACGCTCCCCTGACGTTGTCATTTTTGTTCTGAGTGCCGAACGCTACGGCGGGCCACCGGGAAAAGTCAAACGCAATACACATTTTCGCGACGGCACCACTTGCATTTTTTGCAAGTTCTGTTTCGATACCCATCGTAACTGCTTTGGGGAGAGCACGCGCTTAAAAACGTTAGCGCTATTATCGTTATCGATCAAAACTTTGCCCCAATGCGGCAACGCCAAACCCGCAGGCCTTGCGGAGATAATCGAGACACGAACGTGTCCAACTTGGGAGTAACTTATGAAAATCAAAACCCTTTTGCTTGGTGCGATTGCAAGCACGGCGATGGCCCCGATGGCCTTTGCCGAGCGCGGATCGGACGGCAATGTCAGCATCATTTACTGGCAGGCCCCGTCGATCATGAATCCCTACCTGTCCAGCGGCACCAAGGATATCGATGCCTCCGCGTTGGTTATCGAACCCCTTGCGCGATATAACGAAGATGGCGAACTTGTGCCCTGGCTGATCGACGAAGTTCCGACCGTTGAAAACGGCGGCGTGTCCGAGGATCTGACCTCGATCACATGGAAAATTACATCCGGCCTTGTCTGGTCAGACGGCAGCCCGTTCACCAGCGCCGATGTCAAGTTCACACATGAATACTGCACGCATCCCGAAGGCGGTTGCGCCCAGCTTGTGAAATTTGAAGGTGTCTCCAGTGTGGAAACACCCGACGATCTGACGGTTGTGGTAAACTTCGAAAGCCCAACCCCCAACCCCTATGGCCCGTTTGTCGGCGGTGAAAGCCCGATCCTTCAGGCCGCCCAGTTTGCAGAATGCCTGGGCGCGCGGGCTCCGGAATGCACGGACGCCAACTTTAACCCGATCGGCACCGGCCCGTTCACGGTAACCGAGTTCCGGCCAAACGACGTGATTACGTTGGCGGCGAATGAAAACTATCGCGATCCTGCCAAGCCCGCATTTGCCAGTGTGACCTTCAAAGGTGGCGGCGATGCAACGGCGGCTGGCCGCGCGGTGATGGAAACAGGCGAGTTCGACTATGCCTGGAACCTGCAACTTGCGCCCGAAGTGATCGCGCAGATGCAGGAAGGCGGCAAAGGCACCCCGGTCGCGGGCTTTGGTCCGCTGGTCGAGCGTATCATGCTGAACCAGACCAACCCGTCGCCCGATCTGCCGGAAGGCGAGCGGTCAACGGCCCAGCATCCGCACCCGTTCCTGACCGATCCGGCGGTTTACAAAGCGATGTCGCTGGCCATCGACCGTCCGCTGCTGGTCGAGGTCGGCTATGGTCAGGCGGGCAAGGTGACCTGTAACTGGGTTCCGGCCCCAGCTGCGTTCAACTCGACCTCGATGACCTGTGACAAGCAGGATATCGAAGGCGCGAAAAAGCTGCTGGATGATGCGGGGATCGTTGATACCAACGGCGACGGCATCCGCGAAAAAGACGGCGTTCCGCTGAAAATCGTCTATCAGACCTCGACCAACGCCGTCCGTCAGGATTTCCAGGCGCTGATCAAGGAATGGTGGAGCCAGATCGGCATCGAATCCGAGCTGCGCAACATCAACGCATCGGTCTTCTTTGGCGGTGATCCGGGCTCGCCCGATACCTTCCAGAAGTTCTATGCCGATGTTGAGATGTACGCCAATACCTTCTCGGGCACCGACCCGCAGGTGTATCTGGCCAACTTGCTGTGCTCGGATGCGCCGCGCCCGGATTCGCAATGGCAGGGACAGAATATCTCGCGCTGGTGCAGCGAAGAGTATGATGCGATGCACGCCCAGCTTGCCAAGACCGCCAATTTCGACAAGCGCGCGGAACTGGGCCGCAAAATGAACGATTTGGCGGTTGAAGGCGGCGCAATGATTCCGCTGGTTCATCGCGGTCGTATCTCTGCCCATTCCAATACCTTGGGCGGCGTTGTCCTGAATGTCTGGGACAGCGAAATGTGGAACGTCGCGGACTGGTATCGCAAAACCGGTTCCTAAACTTCACAAGTGCGAAACCGCGCCCCGATCCTCATCGGGGCGCGGCATTACACGAGCGCTCCAACAAAATGACGCATCTGCAAAGGCACCTTTGAATGCTCAACTTCACCATTCGACGACTGGTGCTGGCCGTACCCACGCTGCTGTTCATCAGCCTCATTATTTTCCTGCTTCTGGAACTTGCGCCCGGCGATCCGATGGCCAGCCAGCCGCTGACCGTACCTGCGGACGTGCGCGAACGGATGCGCGAGGCGCTTGGCCTTGGTCAGCCGATGCATATCCGGTTCTGGAAATGGATCGTGCAGTTCTTCTGGATTGAACCGCAGGTGCTTGTCGACTCGATCTTTGGCACCACCTTTTCCGAAGGCGACCTGCGTGTGATTTCGTGGCAGACCCGCTCGCCCGTTATGGACATTGTCGTACAGCGTATTCCGCAGACACTGTGGGTTGTCGGCACCGCATATGTGGTCGCCATCGTCATCGCCCTGCCCATTGGCATTTATTCAGCCTATCGCCAGTATTCGTGGTTCGATCAGATGGGCACGTTTGTATCCATGGTCGGCTTTTCGGTGCCGCCCTTCTTCTCGGGCGTGTTGGTGATTGTGATCTTTTCGGTCCAACTGGGTTGGTTCCCTTCGATCTATGATACCACTTTGGTCGTGAACAGCTGGGACAGTTTCGTCAAACAGCTGCAACAGATGATCATGCCCGTCATGGTTCTGGCGTTGCAGATCACCGCGCAGCTCAGCCGCTTCATGCGCGCCTCGATGCTGGACAACCTCAACCAGGATTATGTCCGCACCGCACGCGCCAAGGGCCTGAGCGAATACACGGTGGTCATGGTTCATGTCCTGCGCAACTCGATGATCCCGGTTGTCACTGTCATTGCGCTGGGTATCCCGTCGATCTTCGGCGGAGCGATCATCACCGAGCAGGTCTTTAAGGTGAACGGCATCGGCCAACTTCTGATCGGCGCTATTCAGGCCAATGACCTGCCAATGGTGCAAACCCTGACCTTCATCTTTGCCGTACTGATCGTGCTGTTCAACCTGATCGCCGACGTCCTTTATGGCATTCTTGACCCGAGGATCCGCTATGACTGATACAGACAAATCAGACACGCTGGTCCCGGATGAAGGATTGGCATCAGCCTCGACCGCCGTGCCGGGTGCAGGCACAATGGAAGAGCTGGCCACCCCGCCACGCAGCCAATGGCGCGACGTGTGGGATCAGTTCAAGACCCACAAGGGCGCTATGATCGGTGCAATCCTGTTCATCTTCATCGTGGCAGCGGTGTATCTGGGTCCATACGTCTGGACCATCGATCCGACCCAGATTGATATCCGCTCGCGCAATCAGGGACCAAGCTGGGCACACCCGTTTGGTACAGATCAGCTGGGCCGGGATATTCTGGCGCGTATGATGTCAGGCGGGCAGACTTCGGTCTCGGTGGGCATCACGGCTATGCTGCTGGCGCTGTTTCTGGGGTCCTTCATCGGTGTCTTGGCTGGGTTCTTCAAACGGCTGGACGGACCGCTTATGCGCCTGACGGACCTGTTCCTGGCCCTGCCCCTGCTGCCCCTGCTGCTGGTCATGATGCTTCTGTTCCGCGAGCCACTATCAGCCGCCTTTGGGCTGGAGCGCGGAATCTTCATCCTGATCGTCTGCGCCATCGGCATCACCTCTTGGATGCCAACCGCCCGGATCGTGCGGGGGGATGTACTGGCTATCAAGGAACGAGAGTTTGTTCTGGCCGCGCGCTCTATCGGCACCAGCAACAGTCAGATCATCACTCGGCATATTCTGCCCAACGTGCTGTCACCGATCATGGTGTCCGCGACGCTGGGGATTGCCACGGCGATCATCACCGAAAGCGCGCTGTCCTTCCTTGGGCTGGGCTTCCCGCCTGATTTCCCAACCTGGGGTCGCCTGTTGTTCGATGGTGTCGACTACTTGCAGCAATACCCCGAACGCGTGTTCTGGCCCGGTCTGGCAATCTCGTTGACCGTTCTCAGCGTCAATTATCTGGGCGACGGTCTGCGCGACGCGCTGGATCCGCGTATTCGCGGGCGTTAAATCACACTCAGTCGGCGCGCTTCAGCGCGCCGGCCAATACAATGATCAGGACCGCCAGTGGCAACAACACCGAAAATGCCAAACGCAGGCCAAACAATTCCGCTAAAAAGCCGATCAATGGCGGCCCGATCAAAAGCCCTCCGTATCCCAAAGTTGCAACACTTGCGATGGCCTGCCCCGGCGGCACATCTGGGTCACTTGCAGCCCGGCTGAACGCCAGCGGCATTATCACGGCATAGCCCAATCCCATCAGGGCAAAGCCTGCCAAAGCAAGCTCAGGTGCCACCGCTGACACCACGGCAAACACGCCCATAGCAGCACAAAGCCCACCGAACCGGGCCGTGGCAACCGGTCCGAACCGAGTGATGACAATCGCCCCCGCAAGGCGAAACGTCACCATGGCCACCGAAAAAACAGCATACCCCAAGGCAGCAACGCTTTCGGTTGCATCCGTCACATCGCGCAGAAAAATCGCACTCCAATCCGCAACGGCGCCTTCACCCAAGGCACCGCAGAGTGCGGTAAACCCAACCAACACCAATATGCCGGACGGCAGCGCAAAGACGGACCCTTGTCCGCCAACCGAGCGTTTTGAGGTCCAACGCACCCAGGACAAGGTCAGCGCAAAGCCCACGACTATGCCACCCGCCAGCAGGAAGTGCGCAAGCACGCTCAGCCCCATCTGTACAGCCGCGTACCCGCTCAGAGCACCTAAACCTGCACCCAAGCTCCACATCGCATGGAATGAAGACATGACTGGTTTGTCATAGGCCTGCTCGACCTCCGCCGCCCAGGCGTTCATTGCAACATCCATCGAACCGTGAAAGGCGCCAAAGATGAACAGGAAGACCGCCAGCCCCCAAAACCCTCCGGCCATCGCCAAAAGGACCAGCGACAGTGTGTAAAGAACCGCAATGACACGGGTAACAGCAACAGCGCCGAACCGATCCGTAAGCCGCCCGGTGATCGGGAAAGAGCAAACGGCACCGGCAGCCATGAACAGCAACCCGTACCCCAATTCCTCATGGGACAACCCCAACCGGTCTCGCACAGCAGGAATGCGCGAGGCCCATATCCCGAACAGAGCCCCATTCAGGATGAACATGGCGGCAACAGCGCGCCATGCAGCGATTATGCTTAGCATCAGCCCCTCGCAACGCAAATCAAACGCTTCTGTTCTACAGGCCCAGCCTGATTTGACAATCGCGCCTCAATCAAGCCTCTTGCGAATACGCCGAACCGCCATCCAAACGGCTACCACAACCGGGATCGTGACCGCAGCCGTCAGCATTCCTTTGCTGATCCCCGACTCTGTCAATGGATAGAGCAGATAGCTGACAAGCGAGACCGCATAGTAACTGATGGCGACCACCGACAGTCCCTCGACTGTGTGTTGCAACCGCAAGGCAAGATCAGCGCGTCGATCCATGCTTTCCAACAAGGCTTGGTTTTGCGCGCTGCGTTCAACGTCCACCCGGGTTCTCAACAATTCACCAGCGCGGATGGCTCGATCTGACAGGGCCTGAAGCCGGCGTTCCGAGGATTTCACGGTTCTTATGGCAGGATCATAGCGACGCATCATGAAGTCGGCAAAAGTCTGGCGGCCATTGAACCGCTCTTCTCGCAAGGCCGCGATGCGCTGATTGACGATGGCCTCATAGGCCCCGGTCGCGCCAAAACGAAAGGAACACCTGGCTGAAATCGTTTCCAACTCGGTCGATGTGCTCAGCAATTGCGGCAGCAGGGAATCCGGCGGCGTCGTGTCATCGGTCATCTCGACCATCAGTTCAGTCAGCTTCGCGTCCAATTCTCCGATACGAGGCTCCAACTGCTTGACCCTTGAGAAACCCAGCATCGACATCGCTTTGTAGGTTTCGATTTCACACAGTCGCTGAACAATCCGCCCTATGCGGCGTTCGCCCGTACTGGGCTGCACAAACAGCGCAAATCGCATGTGACCTGCCGGATCGATACGGAAATCGCTGGCGCATATCGCAGAATCATCAAGCACGCGTGACACAGCAAGGCTTTCGGCTTCAAACCATTCGGCCAGAGCCTCTTTCACCGCCTCATCATCGGGACGCTCGACCACCCGTACCAGGGCCGAGGTGATCCGTTGACCCGGGCTGGCCATCAACCAGTCAGGTGGGAAAATCTCGAAATCCGCAGGGTTGAAGGCCCGCTCGCTGATATTGTGCGCAATCGCGGTGTAGGTCACAAATTCCGTATGCTGCTCCCATTTCAGCCAGTGCCTACCGATCTGACCAGCATAGTGGGTGGCCCCGGGCTGTGGGTGCGGTGCACCATGACGATCAAGCAGATCGATCAGATGCGCCGTATCCTCACCACGGTCTCGCGCCGCAGCAGCTTCGGGTTTCTTGATGGCCAGAAAGATCACAGTACTCGGAGCGCTCGCCACCGGAAACGGACGGGCATGGAGCTCGTTGGCCAGCGCATAGCGCAGTGGATGGTCATCAATCGGCGTCATCATAGGCTCCGGTTTCGGCGCCTGCACTATACGCCACATGAGAGATACATCAATTCTCTTTTTATTTCATATACTTACATGGATACAAAGGTATACAAGCCAGCTATCTCATTGATTTGGCTGCCACAGCTCGATGGGATTGCCTTCGGGATCATGGATACGCGCAAATTTCCCAACCTCGCTGTCCCAATCCGGATGCCTTTCAACGGCGATTCCAGCCGCTTCCAGCTGCCGCGTCATGGCCGTCAGATCATCGACACGGAAGTTGATCATCCATTGCTGATCTTCGCGCCCGAAATACTCGGTGTCCTGCGCAAATGGCGCAAAGACAGTATAGCCTTCGCGCTGTTTCCAAGGCACGGGATCGTAATGGTTGACGCCCAGGTGTTCCTCGTACCAAGCGCTCAAAGCCTTTGGGTCGTTAGCGCGAAAAAACACGCCTCCTATGCCATTCACCTTCTGCATCACAAACCTCCTGACCAAGCCATTCTACCACAATCCGCTGCTTCATCTGGCCAAAAATACCTTGGAGCTCAGGAGGCAAAGCCTCCTGCAATACAAAAAAGAAAAGGGCGCCCAACGGCGCCCTTTGCAATTTGCTTAATCCTTTTGATCAGTCGATCATCGGCAGCAGCTTGTCGAGGCTTGCTTTCGCATCGCCATAGAACATGCGGGTGTTTTCCTTGAAGAACAGCGGGTTTTCGATGCCCGAATAGCCGGTGCCCTGACCACGCTTGGATACAAACACCTGCTTGGCCTTCCAGCATTCCAGAACCGGCATGCCGGCGATGGGGCTATTGGGGTCTTCCTGTGCCGCCGGGTTCACGATGTCATTCGAGCCGATCACGATAGCCACGTCCGTGTCCGGGAAATCGTCGTTGATCTCGTCCATTTCCAGAACGATGTCATACGGCACCTTCGCCTCGGCCAGCAGCACGTTCATATGGCCGGGCAGACGACCCGCGACCGGGTGGATTGCAAAGCGCACGTCTTTACCCTTGGCACGCAGCTTGCGGACGAGTTCAGAAACTGATTGCTGTGCCTGCGCCACCGCCATGCCGTAACCGGGGATGATGATGACACTATCCGCGTCGTTCAGAGCAGCCGCTACGCCGTCGGCCTCGATTGCGACCTGCTCACCTTCGACTTCCATCTGCTCACCCTGCGGGCCACCAAAGCCCCCCAGGATTACGCTGACAAAGTGACGGTTCATCGCCTTACACATGATGTAAGACAGGATCGCACCGGACGAGCCCACCAGCGCACCAACCACGATCAGCAGGTCGTTGCCCAACGAGAAGCCAATCGCAGCAGCGGCCCAGCCCGAATAGCTGTTCAACATCGACACAACCACCGGCATGTCGGCGCCACCGATGCCCATGATCAGGTGATAGCCGATGAACAACGCAGTCAGCGTCATCAGGAACAGCGGGAAGAACCCGCCGGTGCTGGTGTACCAAAACAGGCAGATCAGCGAGAGGCCCGCAGCCGCCGCGTTCAGCGCATGACCGCCGGGCAGCTTGGTCGCCGCCGAGGTCACCTTGCCTGCCAGCTTGCCATAGGCCACGACCGAGCCGGTAAAGGTGATCGCACCGATGAAGATGCCCAGGAACAGTTCCACATGCAGGATTGCCAGCTCCGCCGGGGTCTTCTTGGCGATCAGTTGCGCAAAGGACCCCAGACCGTCCAGTTCAACCTCTTTCGCGGCGTCGGCAATCGCAAAGACCTCGGCCACGTTCTGAACTTCAAAATGCGCGTTGAAGCCCACGAAGACCGCCGCCAGACCAACCAGCGAGTGCATCGCAGCCACCAGTTGCGGCATCTCGGTCATCTGGACGCGCTGCGCCACATATTGACCGATCAGACCGCCGCCGATGATCAGCAGCAGCGATAGCAGCCACAGGCCCGAGCCCGGACCCACAAGCGTGGCAAAGACCGCCAGCGCCATACCAACAATGCCGTACCAGACCGCCCGCTTGGCGCTTTCCTGGTTCGACAACCCGCCCAAGGCGAGGATGAAAAGAACAGCCGCAACAACATAAGCGGCAGTGGTGAAGCCAAATTCCATGTGCCCGGCCTCCTTAAGATTTCTGGAACATGGCAAGCATGCGCCGGGTTACGAGGAAGCCGCCGAAGATGTTGATCCCGGCCATGAAGACAGACAGCGCCGCCAGCAGGATGACCAGAAACGATCCCGATCCGATCTGCATCAAGGCCCCAACGATAATGATCGACGAGATCGCGTTGGTGATCGCCATCAAAGGTGTGTGCAAACTGTGTGCGACGCCCCAGATCACCTGGAAGCCCACAAACACGGCCAGCACAAAGACGATGAAGTGCTGCATGAAGCTGGCCGGAGCAACCAGCCCCACCAGCAGCATCAGCGCGCCGCCGACCCCCAACAGGGTGAACTGCTGTTTGGTTTGCGCCTTGAAGGCCGCAATCTCCTGCGCCTTTTTCTCTTCCGGGGTCAGTTCCTTGACCTCGGGTTTCTTCTGCGCTGCGATTGCCTGCACCTTTGGTGGCGGTGGCGGGAAGGTGATCTCGCCCTCATGAGTCACGGTCGCGCCGCGGATCACGTCATCTTCCATGTCATGATTGATCTGACCGTCCTTCTCGGGCGTCAGGTCAGTCATCATGTGACGGATGTTAGTCGCATACAGAGACGACGATTGCGCCGCCATCCGACTGGGGAAGTCGGTATAGCCGATGATGGTCACGCCATTGTCGGTCACAACCTTCTCATCCGGCACGGTGCCTTCAACGTTACCGCCACGCTCGGCCGCAAGGTCAACGATGACCGAGCCCGGCTTCATCGCCTTGACCATATCTTCCAGCCACAGCTTCGGCGCCGGGCGGTTGGGGATCAGGGCGGTGGTGATGACGATGTCCATCTCGGGTGCCAGCTCACGGAACTTGGCGAGCTGTGCGTTGCGGAACTCTTCCGACTGAACCGAGGCATAGCCGCCCGTGGCCGCACCATCCTGCTGCTCTTCTTCAAAGTCCAGATAGACGAACTCGGCGCCCATGGATTCGACCTGCTCGGCCACTTCGGGGCGCACGTCGAACGCATAGGTGATCGCGCCCAGAGACGTCGACGTCCCGATCGCGGCCAGACCAGCCACACCGGCCCCAACGATCAGCACTTTGGCAGGCGGTACTTTACCCGCCGCAGTCACCTGACCCGTGAAGAAGCGACCGAAGTTGTTGCCCGCCTCGATCACCGCGCGATAACCCGCGATATTGGCCATCGACGACAACGCGTCCATCTTCTGCGCACGAGAAATACGCGGCACCATCTCCATGGCGATCACATTAGCGCCTTTGGATTTGGCCAGCTCCATCCCCTCTTCGTTCCCTGCCGGGTTGAAGAAGGAAATCAACGTCTTGCCCTTGGTCAGACGCTTCATCTCGGTCTCGGTCGGGATGCGGACCTTGGCGACGATGTCCGAGCTTTTCCACAAAGACGCAGCCGTCTTCACGACTTCAACGCCCACGGCTTTGTACGCCTCATCCGAGAAACCGGCGGCAGCACCTGCCCCCTTCTCAATCTGGCACTCATAGCCCAGTTTCTGCAACTGCACAGCAGAATCCGGCGTCATCGCGACCCGGTTCTCGCCATCCAATATTTCCTTTGGTGAGCCTATTTTCACTGGCAGTCCCCCTAGAGTCTAAGGCCGAGCAGGTCCTCGGGTATGGTTTGTTAAGAAAAGATGTATCTTGCGCAATATTATTTCGCAAGCGCAGCATCCGTTACGTTGTGTCATGAGCCGGCCCCTCCTACACCCATCGACGCGTTTTGCGTTCATAGCGTGCAAAATCCGCGCGGAAAGTGCGACGCAGGCGATCCTCTTCCGGCAAAATGAACCGACGTTCGAGCACCCAGACAAAGACGGGTACCAGCACCAGCGACAAGACAGCATCAAACCGCAGGATCAGACCCGCCAGGATCAGCACGTCGCCCAGATAAATTGGATTGCGGCTGCGTTTGTATATTCCGGATTGCACCATGGCACTTGGCGTTTCATGCGGAATGACCGTGGTCTGATGTCGGCGAAATTCGACAACAGCCAGAACCGCCAGCAAGACGCCACCTCCGATCAAAACGCCACTGATCAGGTCGGTTAGCCCACCCTCAAGCGACAGACCAAACCCCATGTACCGGCCCTGCAACCACGCCAACAGGACAAAGCCCGCAAGCCACACAGGGGGAACATCGATCCAGCGCATAGTTGATCCTTTGTGGATGACGTGACGTAAAGATACGTGTCGTTTCTGGGCGCTGTCCTATCGTTTTCAGGACAGAATAGCAAAACCCCACGATGTCGCATCAGTGGACAGGCCAGTTTGGATCGGGTAGGCCCGAGGGTAAACAGCGACAGACAAACACAAAAAACGAGCTTTCATGACCGATTTCGCCGCAACCAAAGCCATGTTCTCCTTACCCGAAGGTATCCTCTACCTTGACGGTAACTCTCTTGGTCCTCTGCCCAAATCAGCGACCTCGCGTGTACAGGAAATGCTGACGGATGAATGGGGTCAGATGTTGATTACCGGTTGGAACAAGGCCGGTTGGATGGGGCTGCCCACCGGGCTGGGCGACCGTATCGGCCGTCTGATCGGTGCCGAACAGGGCAGTGTTGTCACCGGCGACACCTTGTCGATCAAGGTATATCAGGCCGTCGCTGCCGCGCTGGAGCTCAACCCCTCGCGCAAGGTGGTTCTGTCGGACAATGGCAATTTCCCATCGGATCTGTACATGGCCGACGGTCTGCTGCATTCGCTGGGTGAAGAGTACGAATTGCGTGTGGTAGATCCCGAGGACGTAGCCGCAGCCATCACGGAAGAGATAGCAGTCTTGATGCTGACCGAAGTGGATTACCGCTCGGGCAGAATGCACGACATGAAAGCCCTAACCGAATTGGCCCATGCCAACGGCGTCGTCACTGTATGGGATCTGGCGCATTCAGCCGGGGCAATTCCGGTCGATCTTGCAGGATGCAATGCCGACTTTGCTGTGGGTTGCACATATAAATACCTCAACGGTGGTCCCGGTGCCCCGGCCTTTATCTATGTCGCGCCACGACTGGCGGAAACTGTACGACCTGCCCTGTCCGGTTGGCTTGGGCACGAAGCCCCGTTTGCCTTTGATCTGGACTATCGCCCCGGCCACGGGATTGAACGCATGCGCGTCGGCACTCCCCCAGTGATCCAAATGACGGCTTTGTCCGCAGCCATGGATATTTGGGACATGGCAGAAATGACGGATGTCCGGGCAAAGTCCATCGAACTGACCGAGCTGTTCATCAACCGCGTTGAGGCAACCTGCCCCGAGTTGAAATTGGCCAGCCCTCGCACACCAGAACTACGTGGCAGTCAGGTCTCATTCCGTTTCGAGGAAGGCTATGCTGCAATGCAGGCTCTGATCGCGCGTGGCGTGATTGGCGACTTCCGCGCGCCAGATATCATGCGGTTTGGCTTCACGCCGCTCTATATCGACGAAGACGATGTGATCAAGGCGACCGAAATTCTGGCCAATGTCATGCAGAACAAGCTGTGGGACACGCCGGAATACAAGGTGCGTCAGCGCGTTACCTGACCTCAAGCCCGGAACCAAAAAGGGCGGCAACCTGCGACACCTGCTGTTCGTAGACCTCTGCCCCTGCACCGATCAGCTTTAACCCCTTGAGCGTGGCCGCGATCGTTCGCCCGGTCTCGGCCGCGTCAGCCAGCAGGCGCACGCGGCCCGCCTTTTCCTGCTGCGTCAGCCAGTCTGCGTATAGTCCCGCCAGCTTTGTCTCACCCGCCGCGATGATTTCCGAAGACAGAGACTTGGTGTTGTCGAGCATCTCAAGCCCATGCGGCGAGGCCAGAATTTTTGCCATCCCTTCGGTCTGAGCCTGAATCGCGCGGGTCAACACCTCGGGCACCGATCCTTGTGTCGCCAGCGCCTGCGCCACCGCAACGATTTTTTCGGCATAGTACAATTCGGTCAGCTTGCTGACGATTGCCTCTTTGTTTTTGTAGTGCAGATAGATCGCGGGCCGGGACATGCCCGCACCGCGCGCAATATCGTCCATCGAGGTCTTTCGGTACCCATACGTGGAAAAGGCTTGAAACGCCGAGTTCAGGATCGCCCTTTGCCGTGAATCGTCATTCGTGTCTTTCATAACCGAAGCACTGACATTTTTTGATTAAATTGTCAATTGACACCCTGACACTTTTCACTAATTATGTCAGAAACCAGCCACAGCAACAAGAGGTGCGCCATGGCGACAGCCCTTAAGATCAATGGAAAGCAACATCAGGTAGACCTGCCTGATGACGTCCCCCTGCTCTGGGTTCTGCGGGATGAAGTCGGGTTGACCGGCACCAAATTCGGCTGCGGCGTTGCCGCTTGCGGAGCATGCACCGTTCATATCGACGGCGAGGCCGTGCGATCCTGTCAGGTCGCGTTGTCGGATGTTTGGGGTGACGTGACCACAATCGAAGGCATTGGCTCACCAGACGCTCTGGCCGCAATCCAAAAATCTTGGGTCGACCACCAAGTTGCGCAGTGCGGCTATTGCCAGTCTGGGCAAATCATGCAGGCCGCAGCATTGTTGTCGGAGAACCCGACCCCGACTGACGCAGATATCGACGAGGCGATGCAGGGCAATCTTTGTCGCTGTGGCACCTACCCCAGAATTCGTGCAGCAATTCACGATGCCGCTGGCAAGCTGAAGGAGGCATAAGTTATGGGAAAAGTTGGTAAAATCCTCCGCCGCACGTTTCTGATTGGGTCAGCCGCTGTTGTTGGCGGCGTGGCCTTTGGCGCGTACTACGTCACCCGACCCGCCGCCAACCCATTGAAACCCCAAGAAGGTGAAGCAGCGCTGAACCCGTTTGTGCTGATCGACCAGAATGGTGTCACCCTGTTCGCCCCCCGCGCTGAAATGGGTCAGGGCGTGCAGACCACCTGGGCCGCACTGATTGCCGAAGAGCTCGACGTGGATCTGGATCAAATCACCGTTCTGCATGGCCCGGCGGCAGCGGCCTACTACAACTCAGCTATTGTGGGCGAAGGGTTGCCCAACAAAGGCTATGACATCTCGAATTTCCAACACAATCTGGGTGAGGCACTGGGTGTTCTGGGCAAGGCGCTTAGCCTGCAAGTCACCGGTGGTTCGACCTCGATGAAAGACGGGTTCGAGCGGATGCGGCAAGCCGGTGCTTCGGCGCGTGAAACGTTGAAACGCGCGGCCGCAGACCGATTGGGCGTTGACCCTTCAGACCTGCAAACGGCCTCGGGCAACGTTATTGCCCCCAACGGCGACAAGATTGCTTATTCCGAGCTGGCCGAGGATGCAGCTGAATTGGAGCCGGTCGAAGTGTCTTTGCGCGATCCGTCCGAATGGCGGTATCTGGGCCGGACCCAACCGCGTCTGGACATGGTTGGCAAAGCGACGGGTACTGCCGAGTTCGGCGTCGATGTTCGTCTGCCTGGGATGAAATTTGCCGCCGTGCGCATGAATCCCAAACTGGGCGGTGCGATGAATGGCTTTGATGACAGCACCGCAAAATCCATGCCAGGGGTCGAGAAGATTGTCGATCTGGGCACAGGTGTAGCCGTGATCGCGAACAATACATGGCTGGCCAATCAGGCAGTTGAGGCCATTGACGTTGACTGGGGCGACGCGCCCTACCCGCCGGACACCGACGGTATCTTTGCCAAGATAGCCGAGGCGTTCGACGACGCCCCGAACTCGACCATGCGCGACGACGGCGATGCCAGCGTGACCCCCGAAGGCGCGACGGAAATCACAGCCGAATACCAGGTGCCCTATCTTGCTCATGCCACGATGGAGCCAATGAATGCCACTGCTCTGTATACCGGAAATGCTTTGGAGTTGTGGTGCGGAAATCAGGCCCCGACCCTGATTCAGTTCCGCGTTGCGAACACAGCCAATCTGGACACGGATGCGGTTCAGATTCACACCACCTATCTTGGTGGCGGATTTGGCCGTCGCGGTGAACTGGATTTCGGAGAGATTGCTACCAAGGTCGCCATGTCCATGCCCGGCACGCCGGTTCAAACGACCTGGAGCCGCGAGGAAGACATGCGCCATGACTATTACCGCCCCGGTGCGATTGCCCAGATGCGCGGCGCAGTTCAGGACGGCAAAGCCGTTCTGATTGACGGCAAAGTGGCCGCGCAATCCTGCACGCAGCAGGCGGTTGAACGCTACACCGGCTTCCCCGGTGGCGGCCCCGACAAGGTACTGGTCGAAGGGTTCTTTAACCAACCGTATGCCGTGCCGAACTATCGCATGAGCGGTCATATCGCTGATCTGGCTGTCCCGGTGGGCTTCTGGCGCTCGGTCGGCAACAGCCACAATGGCTTCTTCCATGAAACCTTCATGGACGAAATGGCCCACGCAGCAGGGCGCGACCCGCTGGAGTTCCGGCTCGAACTGATGAAGTCGGAACACGCCCCTTCTGCCGGGTGTCTTGAAGCCGTGAAAGAGATGTCGGGCTGGAACGGTAAAACACCTGAGGGCGTAGGCCGGGGCGTCGCCTTTGCCTATAGCTTTGGCACACCCGTGGCGCAGGTGATCGAGGTTGTCGACGAGGATGGCACCATCCGCATCAACAAGGCTTGGATCGCCTGTGACATGGGTTTGGCGCTGGATCCTGAGAACGTCAAGGCGCAGATGTTCGGTGGCATGATGTATGGATTGTCCGCTGCGTGTTACGGCGAGATCACCTTTGCAGATGGTGAAGCTGAACAGTTCAACTTCCCCGACTATGACGCCATTCGCATGCACACGGCCCCGCAGGTCGAGGTGCGCGTTCTCGAGACCAACCGCCACATGGGTGGCGCAGGAGAGCCCGGCACGCCCCCCTCGATGCCCGCGCTCGGAAATGCCCTGTTTGATCTGACCGGAGAACGTGCCCGCAGCCTGCCGCTGATCAACCAGTTCAACTTGCTGGTTTGATCGCAAAACGCCGGCTCGCCGCCCCCCTCGGCGAGCCGGCGCAAAACTATGCGGTTTTCTGGAAAACCTGCGCGCCTGCACCCTTGGACCATGCTTGGACCGCTGCACCAAAAGCTTCGAACAGAGGGCGCGACACCGGGTCGTTGATGGCGTCCCATTCGGGGTGCCACTGGACGGACAGCGTAAAGCCAGGCGCGTCTTTGATAAAGATCGCCTCGGGCGTGCCGTCGGGCGCGTGACCTTCGATAACGACGCGCTCGCCAATGGTCTTGATGCCCTGCCCGTGCAGCGTGTTGGTCATGACCTCAGTAGCACCAAACACGTTATGGAACACACCGCCCTCATCCAGCGTCACCACATGACGCAGCGCAAACTTCTCTTCCAGCGTACCGTCGGGCGGCATCCGATGATTCATCCGGCCCGGTAGATCGCGGATTTCGGGATACAGCGTTCCACCCATTGCGACGTTGACCTCCTGAAACCCGCGGCAGATGCCCATAAAGGGCTGCCCACGTTCCACACAGGCCCGAACCAGTGGCAGAGTGATGGCATCACGTGCTCGGTCAAATTCTCCGTGCGCTTCGGTTTCGGGCTCACCATACTCTTCCGGGTGCACGTTGGGGCGACCGCCGGTCAGCAGAAAGCCGTCGCAAACCTCCAGCAACTCATCAACCGTCACATAGCGTGGATCTGCCGGGATCAGCAGCGGCAGACATCCCGACACATTGGCAACCGCGTCCGAGTTCATCGTCCCACCCGCATGTGTCGGGTATTGGTCATTCATGAGATACGAGTTGCCGATGATACCGACGACAGGACGAGACATTCCGCTTTCCTTGTTGTTCTATTGCTTAATATGGAAGCTAGCGGCAGCCTCTCAGACGTGCAAGAATACACGCCCTGCATGACAGCGCAGGGACGTGTTCAGAGACGCACAATGCAATCCCAAAAAAGGCTCGCTAGATAGAATTATTTCCCAATCATTACTAAAATATGGAAAATAATTCTGAACTTCCTTGCATCATCAGAACGAAACAAGCAGAGACTTAAATCTCGCCGATCAAACCGGCTGCCTCAATTCCAGCCATTGCGGCAATCGCATCATTGTCCGAGGTATCTCCTGTTACACCCACAGCCCCGATGACAGCGCCTTTCCGGTCGCGCAACAGAACACCACCTGGAACCGGCACGACCTGCCCGCCATAGACGCCATTCACTGCGGCCATGAAATAGGCCTGCGCCTCGGCGCGCTGCATCTGCGCGGTCCCGGCCATACCCAACATGACCGACCCGTAAGCTTTGCCATGCGCAATCGCGAAACGACCCGGGGCAGCTCCGTCTTCACGCTCGAACGCGATAACATGACCGCCCGCGTCCAGAACCACAGCAGACAGAGGCTTCAGCTCCATCTCGCGCCCCTTCTCAAGAGCCTTACGAATGATGGTGCGCGCCTTGCGCAAAGAAATAGCCATCCCTGATCCCTTTTCATTTGGAAAAAATCTTCTTTGGAAAACAAGGGGTAGAGTCCCCTTGCCCCCCTTCGGCACCGCTTACGCCTGACTAGCTTTCAACTCCAGACGACGGGCATGCAGAACCGGTTCGGTATAGCCCGAGGGCTGTACCCGCCCCTTGAACACCAGATCGCAGGCTGCCTGAAAGGCGATGCCGTCAAAACCCGGAGCCATCGGCGTATAGCTTGGGTCGCTGTCGTTCTGACGATCCACAACGGTCGCCATTTTCTGCATCGCGGCCATTACCTGCGCTTCGTCCACAATGCCATGGTGCAACCAATTTGCCAGCGCCTGAGAGGAAATCCGGCAGGTGGCGCGGTCTTCCATGAGGCCGATGTCGTTGATGTCCGGCACCTTGGAGCACCCCACACCCTGATCGACCCAGCGCACCACGTATCCCAGAATGCCCTGCGCGTTGTTTTCCACTTCGCGTGTGATTTCATCATCGCTCAGGTTCCGGCCACCCAGCAGCGGAACGGTCAGCAGATCCTCCAACGTGCCCCGCGCGCCTCCCGCGGCCAGTTCATCCTGTCGGGCCAGCACATCGACCTTGTGATAATGCGTCGCGTGCAACGTCGCGGCGGTCGGCGACGGCACCCAGGCACAGGTTGCGCCAGACATCGGGTGTCCGATCTTGGCCTCTAGCATGTCGCCCATGCGATCCGGCATGGCCCACATGCCCTTGCCGATCTGCGCCTTGCCTTTCAGGCCGCAG
>NZ_JBXWSB010000077.1:0-22564 GCF_059613205.1 Ruegeria sp. BHSB064 | reverse complement strand
CACAACCGGGGTATGATCGCCCTGACGGCTCTCGACAACAACGTCCGACCACCAGGCAAACATGCAGTACAGGACGGCGACAAATCCGCCCCAGAACATGAACGATGTGATGCCGTGCATCCAGAGCACGGCACCAAACAGCATGAAAAATGCCGCGAGCGCGCTGAGGAGCGGCCAGACCGATGGGGCCAGAATGTGATAATCGTGGTTTTTAGCGTGTGCCATCAGCGTCCCTCACCTACAGGCGTTAGTTCGTGTTTGTATCTGCCTGCGTTTCAAGGGCGGCATAGCCCTCGGGCAGGTCAATTTCGTAGAATGTATACGACAGCGTGATCGTATGAACATACTTTGCTTCAAGATCGTCAACCAGTTCCGGGTCGACGAAGAAGGTCACCGGCATCTCTACACGTTCGCCGGGTTGCAGCACCTGCTCTTCAAAGCAGAAACAGGCGATTTTCTGGAAGTATCCGCCCGCCGAATAGGGGGCCACATTGTAAGAGGCCTGGCCCGCAATGGGCCGGTCTGTCGGGTTGTAAGCTTCGTAGAAGGCAAGCCCGGTTTCGCCGATGCGCACTTCCATCTCACGTTCAATCGGTTTGAATTCCCACGCCATACCCTTGGCCTTAGAGGCGTCAAACCGGACGGTGATGGTGCGATCCAGAATGTCTTCGGGCGCTGATTCAGCTACACCGGTGGTGCCGCCAAACCCCGTTACGCGGCAGAACCAGTCATAAAACGGCACAGCTGCCCAAGCCAGGCTGCCCATAAGGATGACCACGCCAACAGTCTGTGCAACCGTTTTCTGCGGACCTGTCAAAGCCATCAGTTCTGAACCTCCTGTGTTGCCATACCGAAATCTGTGCCCGAGACCTTAACGACCGTCAGCCCAAAAATGATTACGATAAAGGCGGCCAGTGTCAGGCCGACACCCAGATTGCGGCTGAAGCGGCGCTGATGCAACTCATGGTTCTTGCGCAGGCTCATGACCAGCCTCCCAGACCATAGGGTTTCAGCAAAGCCTCAACCAGAATGGCGCCGAAATGCAGGAAGAGGTAGAGCAGCGACAGTTTGAAAAAGCTGCGCTCAACCTTGAAATTGTCCGCTTCGGAATCCTCTTCGGTCCGCCGCGAGATTTGCCAAGCTCCGCGCAGGAACAGAGCGTTAAGCACCAGCGCAACCGCCAGATAAACCGGGCCACCGATATTCGAGAACGCTGTGCCGACAGCCAGCATCGCAAGCAGAGCCGTGTAGATCAGGATATGAAACCGTGTCGCGCGGCGGCCATGCGTGACGGTCAGCATCGGAACACCCGCGTCATCATAATCCGAGCGCATGAACAGAGCCAACGCCCAGAAATGCGGTGGAGTCCACATGAAGGTCAGGGCGAACATCAGCCAGGGCTCAACCGTCATCGAACCGGTGGCAGCAACCCAGCCGATCACAGGCGGGAATGCACCAGCGGCACCGCCGATGACGATGTTCTGCGGCGTCGAACGCTTGAGCCACATCGTATAAACAACGACGTAGAAAAAGATCGTGAAACCCAGAAACGCGCCTGCAAACCAGTTCGTTGCAAGACCCAGCATGATCACGGACAGGCCAGAAAGAGCCAGCCCAAGCGCCAGCGCCTCACCTTCTTCTACCTTACCGGAAGGGATCGGACGACCCTTTGTGCGCTTCATCACGCGGTCGATATCCGCGTCCCACCACATGTTCAAAGCGCCAGACGCGCCACCGCCAATCGCGATGAACAAAATGGCGCAAAAGCCAACGAAAGGATGCACAGAAACGGGTGCCGCCAGCAGTCCGACCAGCGCCGTGAAGACAACCAGAGACATCACACGCGGCTTCAGCAGAGCGAAGTAATCGCCAAAGCTGGCCTCGTCCGCATGGGCGGTCGCAGTGCTGGCATTGATGCTTGCGTCGGTCATTTCCAGTCCTTCTGGGGCGAAAGCTGCGCGATCACCCGCGCAGCCAGCGTCATGTCCAAGGTGGGGTTATCCCCGCCCCTGTCGCTCAGTTAGTTCGAGGCGACCTGATAGCTTTGCGGCAGACCCGCATATTCGTCGATCGCGCCCTGAAGCCATGCCTCGTACGCTTCCTCGCTGACCACTTTGACGGTGATCGGCATATAGGCGTGGTCCTTGCCGCAGAGTTCGGAACACTGACCGAAGTAAACGCCTTCTTTCTCGGCTTCGAACCACAGTTCAGCCAAACGTCCGGGCACACCGTCCTGTTTCACGCCAAAGGACGGGATGGTCCACGAATGGATCACGTCGGATGCGGTCACTTGCATCACGATAACCTTGCCAACCGGCACGACCACTGCGGTATCGGTGGCCAGCAGCCATTCGTCGTCGCTGTAACCCGCATCTGCCAGCTTGGCGCGCATGGCGTCATCCAGAACAAACGGGGTCACGTCCGCATCGGCAGGGCGCGCACCTTCGTCCAATGTGGCCGGGTGGCCCAGCAAGTAGCTGTCGAACGCAAAGTCGTGATCGACATATTCGTAGGTCCAGTACCACTGGTTGCCCACAACTTTGATGGTGATGTCGCCTTCAGGGATTTCCTGTTGCTTGAACAGAACCGGCAGCGAGAACGCACCGATGAACACCAGAATCAGGATCGGACCCAGGGTCCAGGCAATCTCAACCGGAGTGTAGTGCGAAAAGCGCGCCGGGGTCGGGTTTGCGCGCTGGTTGTACCGCACGATGCAGTAAAGCAGCAGAGCCGCAACAAAAAGACAGATCACGGTGATGATCACCAGAATCATTGTGTCCAGCCGGTGGATACCATCCGCCAGGCTTGTGGCCGCTGGCTGGAAGCCCATACCGCCGTCAACCGGCTTGCCAATAATCTCAAGCTCCTGAGCCATGGCGGGAAGGCTGGAGAGGGCTGTCATAAACCCTGAAAGCATCAAAGCATTCTTCATGTTCTGTCCTGATCGTTTGATCTTTGCGTCCCTGGCGAAAAGGTGTGAATCGGTCGCACCTCTCCCGTTGTCTTTGGCCGCGTTAAAAACCATATTCCGTCGGGTAGATAAAGCAAAATGCTTGCGTCAAACAGACGCTATTTTTGATCTGGATCAAACCCGAAAGGTCACAACCCATGTCCGACGCCCCGTTTCGCCCGTTTGAAAGCGCTCTTCCGCATGTTGAGGCGTTGTCTATTCTGCAATCGGCGACCGCCGGGGCCGAAGACGGAGAACTGTTTGTCGAGCGTCGCAAATCCGAGTCTTTGGTGTTTGATGACGGACGCCTGCGCACCGCGTCTTACGATGCCTCCGAGGGATTCGGCCTGCGCGCAGTTCAGGGCGAAGTGGCCGGCTACGCACATTCCACAGATGTGTCGATTCCCGCTCTGAGACGCGCGGCCGAGACCGCACGGCTGGCCGTTGGGGACGGCGGTGGGACGCTGGCCGAGGCACCCCGGTCCACCAACACGCGGCTCTACACCGACGAAGATCCAATCGACTCTGCCGCGTTTCCGGTCAAAATCGAAACCCTGCGCGAGATTGATGCATTTGCCCGTGATTTGGACCCGCGTGTGGTGCAGGTCAGCGCTATGATCACAGCCGCTGTTCAAGAGGTCGAGATTCTGCGCCCCGATGGTGTGATGGTGCGCGATGTGCGTCCGATGACGCGCGTGAATGTTTCCGTGATCGTTGAACAGAACGGACGCCGCGAAAGTGGATCGGCAGGTGGTGGAGGCCGCGTTGGCCTGAGCGGTTTGATTGATCCGACGGACTGGCAGGCCAAAGCCCGTGAAGCGTTACGCATTGCGCTGGTCAATCTGGACGCGGTCCCGGCCCCTGCGGGGGTGATGGAAGTCGCGCTTGGCCCCGGCTGGCCTGGTATTCTGCTGCACGAGGCCATCGGCCACGGGTTGGAGGGGGATTTCAACCGCAAGGGCAGCTCGGCCTTTGCCGGTCTCATGGGGCAGCAGATCGCCTCAAAAGGTGTGACCGTGGTCGATGACGGCACGATTGCCGACCGCCGGGGCTCGATCACCGTGGATGATGAGGGCACACCCAGCTCGCGCACAGTGCTGATTGAGGACGGCGTTTTGACTGGCTACATGCAGGACCGTCAGAACGCGCGTCTGATGGGCGTTGCACCTACTGGCAACGGGCGGCGGCAGAGCTATGCGCACAAACCCATGCCGCGTATGACCAATACGATCATGCTGGGGGGTGAAGCTGACCCTGCGGCGTTGGTCGCGGATATCAAGGACGGCATCTGGGCCGTAGGTTTCGGCGGTGGACAGGTGGACATTACCAACGGCAAGTTCGTCTTCTCCTGCACCGAAGCGTATCGGGTGGAGAACGGCAAGATCGGCGCACCCGTCAAAGGAGCTACACTAATTGGTGACGGACCGTCTGCTTTGAAACGGATCCGGGGGCTTGGCAACGACATGGCGCTGGATCCCGGTATGGGCACTTGCGGCAAGGATGGACAATGGGTGCCGGTGGGGGTCGGACAGCCAACTGTTCTGATGGACGGTCTGACCGTAGGCGGCTCGGCGGCCTGAGTCGCTTGAGCACGGAGAACACAGGCGCAGGGTTAACTTTGCGTCTGTGCGCTTTACCCTTTGACGGCAATAGATTTTTTGCACAGAAGAATCTGAGTTTAGTTTTAACGTATATTTTTCAATGACTTGAGCAGTCTTTAATGGCGTGTTCGAAAAAATACGCTTCTAATTTTCCACGATTTACAAGCTGTTAACCCGCCCTCTTGTAAACCAGTTTTGCAACAAGGCGGAGCAACGGATGACCGAAGAGCAGCTTTCTTCCAATCACCCCCCACTCCCACCCACCACGGAAGAGGACAGGTTTTCGTGGCTTCGTCTTTTGCGCTCTCGCAAGGTAGGTCCGGCGACGTTTCGCAGGCTTTTGCGGGAACATGGCTCGGCGCAGAATGCGCTGGCCGCGCTGCCCGAAATGGCACGCGCCGCCGGAATAGAAGGGTATGAAATCTGCCCCCCCGGCGTGATCGAGGCGGAACTCAAGGCCGCAAAAGCCGCCAAAGCGCGGCTTTTGTGCCTTGGGTCCGCTGATTTCCCGAAAGCTTTGAATGATCTGAACGACGCGCCCCCGATGCTGTGGGCCGTCGGTGACGTGTCGCTATTGCAAAAACCGGCTATCGCGATGGTCGGCGCGCGAAACTGTTCTTCGCTTGGTGCTCGAATGGCTCGGGGGTTGGCGACCGACTTGGGTGGCAAGGGACATGTGATCGTCTCTGGCCTGGCCCGAGGAATAGATACGGCAGCGCATATGGCAGCCCTGACTTCCGGCACAATTGCCGTCATGGCAGGCGGGGTCGACGTGATCTATCCGGCAGAAAATACCGAACTGGCTCATGACATCGCCTGCAAGGGGCTGCGCCTGTCGGAACAGCCTATGGGCGTGACACCTCAGGCCCGACACTTCCCCCGGCGCAATCGGATCATCTCGGGCCTTGCGCAGGCCGTAGTCGTGGTCGAGGCTGCCGCCAAGTCCGGCAGTCTGATCACGGCACGCGATGCCTTGGATCAGGGGCGCGAGGTTCTGGCCGTTCCCGGCCACCCTTTTGACGCGCGCGCCGCCGGGTGCAATCTGTTGATTCGGGATGGAGCTACTTTGGTCCGATCCGCTGAGGACGTGATTGAAGCCCTGCCGCAAAAAGACAGTCTGTTTTCACGCAAGCCTGATCTACCCCCTGCCCCCGTCGCACCCAGGGCCCAAGACTTGCACATTCAAATCCTCGAACGGCTCGGCCCCTCACCCATCGCAGAGGACCAGTTGCTGCGCGACATCGCGGCTTCGGCTGGTGAGCTTGGCCCCGCGCTTGTCGATTTGGAACTGGACGGGCGAATCCAGCGTCAGCCCGGGGGTCTGTTGTCGCTGGCAGGGTGATCACGGCGCCCGGAAGACCCATGACATTGCACAGCTCAGTGTTCCGGGACCTTTAGTAGTTGCCTGAAATCACGTTGCTTTTCAGCTTGCCAAAGGAACGCATTGACAATTCCCGCTAGCCCCACACATTTTGCACCACCATAGAAGGCGCCAAATTCGTCGAGCGAGGTTTCCCCTTAAATGCCTGTAGTTGTTGTAGAATCTCCGGCCAAAGCAAAAACAATCAATAAATATCTCGGCCCTGACTACACAGTTTTGGCCTCTTACGGCCATGTGCGGGACCTTCCTCCGAAGGATGGATCGGTCGATCCCGAGCATGAATTTTCCATGAAGTGGGAAGTTGGCAATGACAGCCGTAAGCATGTCAAAGCCATCGCTGACGCGCTGAAAGAAGACAACGCGCTGATCCTCGCAACCGACCCTGACCGTGAAGGCGAAGCGATCAGCTGGCACTTGCAGGAGGCGCTGACCAAGCGCCGCTCGATCAAGAAAGACACGCCGGTCAGCCGCGTAACCTTCAACGCGATCACCAAAGAAGCTGTCACTCAGGCAATGCAGAACCCGCGTGAGGTCGATATGCCTCTGGTCGAGGCCTATCTGGCACGCCGCGCGCTGGACTATCTGGTGGGCTTCAACCTGTCGCCCGTTTTGTGGCGCAAGCTGCCCGGTGCAAAATCCGCCGGGCGCGTGCAATCCGTCTGTCTGCGCCTGATCGTAGAACGTGAGATGGAAATCGAAGCGTTCAAGCCGGTTGAATATTGGTCGGTTAAGGCGATTTTCGAAACTCCGCGCGGCCAGACCTATGAGGCACGGCTGGTCACGCTGGCCGGCAAGAAACTGGACAAGCACGATCTGTCCAACGCAACGCAGGCGGAACTGGCGGTGCAGGCGATCACCAGCCGTGCGCTGAGCGTCACATCGGTTGAAGCGAAACCCGCAGCCCGCAACCCCAGCGCGCCGTTCATGACGTCAACCTTGCAGCAGGAAGCCAGCCGCAAATTCGGCATGGGTGCGCGCCACGCGATGCAGGTGGCTCAACGACTGTATGAGGCCGGGTACATTACCTATATGCGTACCGACGGCATCGATATGGCCCCCGAGGCCGTGGCAGCCGCGCGCGATGCGATCGCAGACCGTTATGGCGCCGAATACGTGCCGGACAGCCCGCGCATGTATAAGAACAAGGCCAAGAACGCGCAGGAAGCGCATGAATGTATCCGCCCAACGGATATGTCACGCGATGCCAAGGCACTTAAGGTCACGGACGACGATCAGCGCAAGCTCTATGACCTGATCTGGAAACGCACCATTGCCTGCCAGATGGCCGCCGCCCGGCTGGAGCGGACCACTGTCGAGATCGGCAGCGATGACGGGCAGGTCGGCTTGCGTGCCACCGGTCAGGTGGTTTTGTTTGATGGCTTCATGCGCGTTTATGAAGAAGGTCGCGACGATGTCGCCGATGACGACGAAAAGCGCCTGCCACAGATCATGCAGGGCGATCCGGCGCGGTTTGCCAAAACCTCACTGAAAGATCAGTTCGCAAAGGACGAAGAAAAGGCCGCAATCCTGTCCGAGAACGAATCCGTTCTGGCCCTGCAACACCACACACAGCCTCCGCCTCGCTATACCGAAGCGACCTTGGTCAAGCGGATGGAAGAGCTTGGGATCGGGCGGCCCTCGACCTATGCCTCGATCGTGACCACGATTCAGGACCGGGAATATGTGCGCAAAGACAAAAACCGACTGATCCCCGAAGAAAAGGGCCGGATCGTTACGATCTTTCTGCTGAACTTCTTCCGGCAATATGTGGGTTACGAGTTCACAGCCAATCTGGAAGAAGAGCTGGACGACGTAAGCGCCGGGGACCGTGATTACAAAGACCTGTTGGGCAAATTCTGGCGCGATTTCTCGGCCGCTATTGGAGAGACATCTGAACTGCGGATTTCCGAAGTTCTGGACAAGCTGGATGAAGCGCTCGCGCCGCAGCTCTACCCGCCGCGCGAGGATGGATCGGACCCGCGGATTTGCCCGAAATGCGGCACCGGCCAACTGCATCTCAAAACCTCGCGTACGGGCGGTTTTGTGGGCTGCGGCAATTACCCCGAATGTACCTACACACGCCCTATCGCAGGTGAAGGTGCCGAAGGGGATGAACGTTTGCTGGGTGAAGATGCCGGGGACGAGATCTGGCTGAAATCCGGTCGTTTCGGTCCTTACGTTCAGCGTGGCGAACCCACGCCCGAGAACAAGAAGCCACCGCGTGCCTCTCTGCCGCGTGGGTGGAGCAAGGATGACATAGATCTGGACAAGGCGCTGACGCTGCTGTCCCTGCCCCGTCAGATCGGCGAACACCCTGAGGGCGGCATGATCAGCTCGAATTTCGGGCGGTTCGGTCCTTATCTGATGCATCAGTTGCCGGAAGAGGCAAAGCCGGTTTACGCCAATCTCAAAGACCCAAACGATGTGTTCGAGATCGGCATGAACCGCGCCGTTGAAATGCTGGCCGAAAAGCGTGCCAATCCGGGGCGCGGACGTCGCGCGGCTGCGAAACCGCTGAAAGAGCTTGGCGAACACCCCGATGGCGGCGCGATGCAGGTTCTGGATGGGCGCTATGGGCCTTATGTGAAATGGGAGAAGGTCAATGCAACTATCCCCAAGGACGTCAAACCAGAAGACGTGACGCAGGAAATGGCCATCGAACTGGTAAACGAGCGTGCGGCCAAGAAAGGCACCAAGAAAAAAGCGGCCCCCAAGAAGAAGGCTGCTGCTAAAAAGACAACCAAGAAGGCTGCGGAGTAGGTAGAAATACCAACACCCCCTTGGTTTCATTGACTTCCCCATGACGTGGCGGCACAACCTGCCCATCACCATGTCATTGGGGGAGTTTTCCAT
The DNA here is from genome assembly GCF_059613205.1 of Ruegeria sp. BHSB064. Classification (NCBI taxonomy): domain Bacteria; kingdom Pseudomonadati; phylum Pseudomonadota; class Alphaproteobacteria; order Rhodobacterales; family Roseobacteraceae; genus Ruegeria; species Ruegeria sp. BHSB064. The sequence continues at coordinate 13,779 of NZ_JBXWSB010000077.1, read as the reverse complement.
GAAGAAAGTCTATGCCAATGCCTCTGAAGCGCTCGAGGGAGTGCTGTCGGATGGCATGCTGATTGCCGCAGGTGGTTTTGGCCTGTGCGGCATACCGGAATTGTTGCTTGAAGCCATTAAGGACTCGGGCGTCAAAGACCTGAGCTTTGCATCGAACAATGCCGGTGTGGACGATTTTGGCATCGGCATCCTGCTGCAGACCAAGCAGGTCAAGAAAATGATCAGCTCGTATGTCGGCGAAAACGCTGAATTCATGCGTCAGTATCTGAGTGGCGAGTTGGAACTGGAGTTCAACCCGCAAGGTACTCTGGCTGAACGGATGCGTGCTGGCGGCGCTGGCATTCCCGGATTCTACACAAAGACAGGTGTGGGCACCGTGATCGCCGATGGAAAGGAACACAAAGACTTCAACGGCGAGACCTACATCCTCGAAGAAGGCATTTTTGCCGATCTGGCCATCGTCAAGGCGTGGAAGGCGGATGACACCGGAAACCTCGTATTCCGCAAGACGGCCCGCAACTTCAACGTACCTGCCGCAACATGCGGCAAGATCTGCGTGGCCGAAGTAGAAGAAATCGTGCCGCGCGGTTCCTTGGACCCGGACTCGATCCACCTGCCCGGTATCTATGTGCATCGCATCATTCAGGGCGAGCACGAAAAGCGCATCGAACAACGCACCACCCGCAAGAAGGAGGACGCATAATGCCCTGGGACCGCAATCAGATGGCCGCACGCGCGGCAGAGGAACTGGAAGACGGCATGTATGTGAACCTCGGCATCGGCATTCCGACGCTGGTGGCGAACTATGTGGGCGACAAGGACATCACCCTGCAATCCGAAAACGGCATGCTGGGCATGGGCCCCTTCCCGTTTGAAGGCGAAGAAGACCCGGACCTGATCAATGCCGGCAAGCAGACGATCACGGAACTGTCCCGCACGGCCTATTTCGACAGCGCCACATCTTTTGCCATGATCCGTGGCGGCAAAATCGCTGCAGCAATTCTGGGCGCAATGGAGGTGGATGAGAAAGGCGACCTGGCCAACTGGATGATTCCCGGCAAACTGGTGAAAGGTATGGGCGGCGCGATGGACCTGGTCGCCGGTGTGGGTCGGGTGATCGTCGTGATGGATCACACCAACAAGCACGGCGACAGCAAGGTTCTGAAAGAATGTACCCTGCCCCTGACGGGTAAAGGCGTGGTCGATCGCATCATCACCAATCTTGGCGTGCTGGATGTGGTCGAAGGTGGACTGAAGATCGTCGAACTGGCCGATGGGGTCAGCGAAGACGAGATGCGCGCTGCGACACAAGCGACGCTTGTTGCCTAAAAGAACAAAGGCCCGCCAGATCGGGGCGGGCCTTATTCAGTTTGCTGTCTGGAACACGCAACCGTCAGAAATCAGATCGGGCGGCGTGGCGCACAAAGCCTTTGCGATCTGGAATGCAGCCAGAACTTTGGGCACGTAATCCCGCGTTTCTGAATAGGGTGGTACACCACTATGTTTGCGCACGGCCCCTTCACCCGCGTTATACCCGGCCAAAACCAGAATCGGGTCATTCCCGAACTCTTCCATCAGCCAATTGAGGTATTTCACACCCCCGGCGATGTTCTGGTCTGGCTGAAGGCTGTCTTTCACACCAAAACGAGCTGCCGTGGCGGGCATGAGCTGCATAAGGCCCTGTGCGCCTGCGGAACTGATCGCATCTACCCGTCCTGCTGACTCGACCGAGATCACTGCCAGAACAAGCGCGGGCGAAACATTCGTTCCAACGGTCGACCGCAGGATCTCTTTCCCCTGCTGTTGTGCAATGTTCTGGAGCGTCTGCAGGCGAGGAGAACGGACACTGGTAGCCGCCAGCGCCGAGATCGCGGCCTCAAGGCGCCCTGCGCCGCCCTGATCAATCTCGGGCGAAATCCTGTCCCAAAACGCTTTATACGACCCTTTGGGATCGCGTTTGGGTTTTACTTCCGGCTGAACGGGCTGGGCAACTTCGGTGCGCGCAATAACATCCGGCACTGAAATCTCAGCACCTGTGCTGGGCGCAGAAGGTTGTGTTGCATGTTCTTCCGCAGTGATTTGCACGGTCACCCGAGGACGTTCACCCGGCTGGGGTGCTTTGATCCGTTTGTACACGCCGCGCGGCTCAACCTCGGTCGCATCAACTGATGTGACACCCGATACGAGAAACGCCAGTACACCGGCGCATTGAAGTGCGGTCCGGAGATTCATTTGCCTGCCTCATGTTTTCTTTTTAGGCGATTTGAACCCCGAATCTTCGCGCAAGGCCAGAAAAACAAAGCGAAATGGGGCAATTTCGCCTCATTTGACGCAATTTTGCACCGCCCAAAGAAGTAAGAACCCACCTAATCGAATTTTTATTTTTTATTTTTCAATATGTTACAGATTTTCTAACCAAAAAGTTAAGTTGCACGAAAAAAAATCTGCGTTTGGCCCAATTCCTGCCACGCCCCACAGGCAAACATAGATGCATACCGAGACGGACGGGAGCGGACTGAGAGAGAAAGCTCTGGAAGACGCCGAGGTTCATTAGACTTATTTAGATCCTTTAGGAGGGACGTAACATGATCAAGTTCATCAAGAACTTCCGCAAAGACGAAGACGGCGCAGTAACAGTTGACTGGGTTGTTCTGACCGCAGCAGTCATCGGCCTGGCAGCCGTTGCATACCAGCAGATCGAAGATGGTGCCACTGGCCTGGCAACCGGCGTGAACGAAGCGCTGAACGCTGCATCGCTGAGCACCGGCAGCAACACCACCACTGGTGGTATCACCGGCGAAGGCAAAAGCCAGTAAGCTTTTGACCTAGCAGAATTCAGAGGCCGCGCCGCATTGGCGCGGCCTTTTTCTTTTGGGCGAGCTGCGTAAACTCAACGTCTCGATGCAACCATGCGCAGACTGCATCCTGGGCTTTAATCAGGAAACTCTGAACGACACCCGCCACCTGATACGCAACCTGACTGATGGGGCCAGAGCACAATGAAATCTGCCCAAATTCAGATCGCTAAAACCTATCTTTCGCCCAAATTCCGCCATGCCCGCGCAATCATTTTAGTCAAAACTATTGCAAACACTGTGAAAAGAAATTGGAGACACGAACATGTTCAGGTTCCTCGAACGCTTCAAATCAGACGAAGCCGGAGCGGTGACAGTTGACTGGGTGGTACTGACGGCCGTGGTCATTGGCTTGTCTGGTGCGACTTACCTCGTCATAAGCTCCAGCGTTGACAGCCTTGGCGGAAATGCCAACGAAGCTATGAACGCTGCCGTTGTCAGCACCGGTTCAAACAGCGCGCCCGGCGGTATTGTGACAGAAGGCACCGCAGGCGGCGGAGGCTAAGCTCGGCCGCATTGTGCTTTAAACGGCCAAACTGGAGACGTTTATTCGAGCGCAAAAAGCAGCGCGACGTCCTTTGGGCCGTGGCGTTTTTTGCGTTCGCGCCGATCCCTGGTTGCGCTTTGAGCACGACAATCCAAAGAAAAAATTGTGCGAATTTTGGCAGGGAAACTGACAAACAGACATATTTGTCCCACATTTCGACACAATTTGCTTTTAAGAATTAGGCTGTTTCAAAGCGACCTGTTGGCCGCTTACTATTCGACCAAACAAAGTAAAGAGGTACACGCATGCGAGCGGTATTCGGACTTGTCCTGATTGTCGGCGTAGCTCTGGCCGGTGGCGCAGTCTATATGGCGCGCAACTATATCTCGGCCTACCAGAACGAGCTGGCCCGTCAAAGGCTGGCCGCAGAAGAAGCTCTGGCCAACGCCCAGGTCGAAGTTATTCCAACAGTAACTGTTTACGTTTCGAATCGTGCGCTGAGATATGGCGAACGGCTGACCGAAGAAGACATCCGGGCAGTTGACTGGCCCGAAAACGCGATTCCGGAAGGCACTTTCTCTGAACTCACCGCTCTGTTTCCAGAAAGCGGACCCAACGAACGCTTTGTTTTGAGGACGATGGAAAAAGACGAAGCGATCATGGGCGTCAAAATCACCGAGCCCGGTGAAAAGGCCGGGCTGACCTCGCGCCTTGAAAAAGGAATGCGGGCATTCGCAATCAGCGTTGACGTTGCTTCGGGTGTTTCGGGCTTCTTGCGTCCAGGTGACAATGTTGACATTTACTGGACCGGCACCAGCGGCACCCTTGAAGGAAGTAGCAGTGGCGGCATCACCAGATTGATCGAAGCCAATGTACAGCTGATCGCAGTCGACCAAACCGCTGGTTCCGACGTAACCAGCACGACAATCGCAAGAACCGTCACCGTGGCTGTAACACCACAACAAGTCGCGGCGTTGGCACAGGCCCAAAACTCGGGACGGCTGTCTTTGGCCCTTGTTGGCGTCGCAGATGAATCTGTCGCGTCAACGATCGAGGTCGATCAGCGCACGTTGCTTGGTATTCAAGCCGCTGCTCCGGAACCTGAACAAAAAGTTGAAGAGGTTTGCACAACCCGCATCAGACGCGGCGGTGAGATCGTCAACGTGCCAATTCCCTGCACAAACTGACGCCAATTCAGAACCTTACAAGATCAGAGCCGCACCTTGGGTGCGGCTCTTTTTGTGTGATTGTTGCCAATTCTCCACATAAGGAAAATTCCAGAAACCATTGATTATTGCAATAAATTTGGATTTCGCGCAGTCTGCTTCCCTATAGGGCATAAGACCCAAAAAAACGAGGCGTGATCGGAGAGGCAGGTCACATGACAATACGTTCCTGGATCAGCGCAACCCTGCTGGGGTTGGCGCTTGTTGTTAGTCCGGTTGGCGACGCCGCCTGGGCTGAAACTTTGCGCGTGGTAAAGAAGGGCACGGTGGAAACACTGGATGTCCCCATGAACCGCGCAATTGTCGTTGAAAGCGAGCAACCCTTTGCAGAGCTCAGCATCGCAAACGCAGGCATTGCGGATATTTCGTCTTTGTCGGACCGGACTATCTATGTTCTGGGTAAGGCCCCTGGTCTGACGACACTGACCCTGTTTGACGGGGCCGGCAACTTGTTGGCCAACGTACGCGTACGCGTTTCACCCGATGTTACAGAGTTCAAAGAACGCCTGCGTCAGATTCTTCCCAATGAGCCCATTGAAGTTCGGACCGCAAATGACGGTATCGTCTTGTCCGGGACAGTTTCAAGCGCGGCCAAACTGGCGCGCGCGCTGGAACTGGCCGAACGCTACGCACCGGAACGCGTCTCGAACCTGATGTCGGTCGGTGGCGTTCAGCAGGTAATGCTGAAGGTTCGGTTTGCCGAGATGAACCGCACGGTCGCAAAAGAGCTTTCTTCGACGCTTTCTATTAACGGCACTGATTTTGTCGGTGGTTTCAATCCGCAGAACCTTGTTCCTCCTGTCCAGGTTGAGAATGGTGTCCTGTTGTTTGGCTTCGGCGTTGGATCAGCCCAAGTAAACCTGCTGTTGCAAGCGCTGGAAACAAAGGGCCTTGTTCGCAACCTTGCCGAACCTAATCTTTCGGCCCTTTCCGGTCAGGAAGCGACCTTCTTGGCAGGCGGTGAGGTTCCGATCCCTGTTCCGCAGGATGACGGCGTCGTGACGATCGAATTTAAGCCTTTCGGCGTTCAGATGGCGTTCACTCCGCGGGTAGTTGATGGTAACCTGATCAATCTGGAAATGGGCACATCGGTCTCAAGCATCGATCCCGGCTCGAACTTCACGATCAACGGAGACACTGTTCCGAGCTTTATCGTACGCCAAGCCAATACCACAGTAGAATTGCGCGACGGGGAAAGCTTTGCCATCGCCGGGCTGCTGCAGGACAACTTTATAGACGAGGCCAACCAAGTGCCATGGCTGGGAGATGTTCCAATTTTGGGGGCCTTGTTCCGTAGCGCTAGTTTTCAACGTGACCAAAGTGAACTTGTGGTCATTGTAACCGCGCATCTGGTGTCTCCGACCCGGGGTGAGGCGCTGGCGCTACCAACTGATCGCGTCAAACCGCCCAGTGAATTCGATCTGTTCCTGAATGGGAAAACCTCGCGCACGACCCGCACGGGCGCAGGTGCTGCATCCGAAGTTGCCAAACAGAACTTCGGAAGCTCTTACGGCTACGTCCTGGATTGATGAGGAGGATAGACCAATGAACAAGTGGATCATAACACTGGGTCTTACGGTCGCCGTCTCGGCCTGTACCCGTGAGGCTGGCTATGAAGCTGATCAGGGTGCTTTTGGTAACGCGACGCTGAACAACGTGCAGGTCCTGAATGGTGAACTGACTTACGCTCAGATTCTGAGCCGTCGCTTTGCCGCTGATGTGCCGAGTCAGGTGAATTTTGCCTTCAACAGCTCGCAGTTGGACGCGTCGGCACAGCGAATCTTGTTGCAACAAGCTGACTGGATCAAACAGTTCCCTGAAGCGCGCTTCCGGGTTTACGGCCATACGGATGCTGTGGGCTCGACCAGCTACAACCAAAGCCTTGGTCTGCGCCGCGCGCAATCTGCAGTTAACTTTCTGGTGCAACAGGGGATTTCAAGATCCAGGCTCGAAGCCGTCGTTTCGTTTGGCAAAACCCAACCTTTGATTGCAACTCAAAACCGCGACCGCAGGAATCGCCGAACCGTGACCGAAGTTTCTGGCTTCGTTGATGGCCGCATTCAGGAGTTGGACGGCAAGTATGCCGCCGTCATCTACCGCGAATACGTCGAAAGCGCCACACGGGATAGCTACATCGAAGTAAACACGGACGTATCCGGCACTGGTGGATAATTCCTTCGAAATGGGCGGCATCGTCGCCCATTTCCCTACAATTGGTTCTTTTGCGCCCAATTCTCGCCCAACTTCAAAGCAACATTGTGAACAATAGGGTGACCTGCGGCCAAATTTGACCGTATTGGGGCGACAGCACATCAATCTGGCGGATTTCGTTCATATGACATGCTGAGCCCTCACGACGAGGATAGTGTTTATGACCAGCGCGACGCCGCAAGATGACGAAACAGCAATTTTGGCCTGCACAATCAGCCGGGATGTCCAGAATTTCGACCTTTTGATCGAAGACATGGAAGCCATTTTGGGTGAGCGTTGGGGTGATCTGGGCTTTGCCGAGGCACTGGCCTTTTTCAGCCAACCAGAAGCTGAAACTCTAGAATTTGTGGCATTGGCTATCGACGGAGAGGATGAGGACAACCTCTCGCTCATGGGTGAGATCATCACCCAGGCCAAGGAAAAGAAGATCAAAGTCGTTCTGATCGCCGAGGATGTCACGCCCGCCTCACTGCATCAGCTGCTGCGCAAAGGCGCTGATGAGTTCGTCCCCTACCCGCTTCCGGAAGGCGAATTGCAGGAAGCGATTGAGCGTATGAAGCAGCCCGACCCCGTTGCAGTCGCACAGGCCGCCGCAGTGCCTTTGGCCAAAGGGGACTCAAAAGAGGGCGCTTTGTTCGTTGTGCAAGGGCTGGCAGGCGGTGTAGGCGCGACCACTATGGCCGTTAACCTGGCCTGGGAGCTTGCCTGCGCGTCGGACAAGGATGCTCCATCCGTCTGCCTGATCGATCTGGACCTGCAATACGGCACCGTTTCCACCTATCTGGACCTGCCGCGGCGCGAAACAGTCTTTGAAATGTTGTCAGACACAGAGTCGATGGACAGCGAGGTTTTCTCGCAAGCCCTTCAAACTTATGAGGAAAAACTTCAGGTTTTGACAGCGCCGTCCGATATGGTGCCGTTGGACCTGATAACACCTGACGATATTCAGCGTGTCATCGACGTGGCGCGTGCGCATTTTGACTATGTTATCGTCGATATGCCGAAGACGCTGGTCCTGTGGTCCGAAACCGTCTTGCAGGCGGCACATGTTTACTTCGCTATGATCGAGCTGGATATGCGTTCTGCCCAGAATGCACTGCGTCTGAAACGCGCTTTGCAGGCAGAAGAGCTGCCATTCAACAAACTGCGCTTTGCGCTAAACCGCGCGCCCAAGTTCACCGATCTCAACGGTAAAAGCCGGGTCAAACGCATGGGCGAAAGCCTTGGGATCTCAATTGATCTGCAATTGCCTGACGGAGGCAAACCGGTCATGCAAAGCGGTGACCACGGTCTTCCGCTGGCAAATTCGGCCGCCAAGAATCCATTGCGCCGGGAAATCGCAAAACTGGCGAAATCGCTTCACAGCCTTGGTAGCAGCAGCGCCGAAGAAGCTGCGTAACATCATACCAAAGGGGTACCTGCCGTGTTTTCAAGATATAAAAAGCCGTCCGCTGCACAGCCGGTGAAAACACCGGCACAAACTGCCGAACCGGCCGCGCCAGTTGCAGAAGCCACTGCAACAACGACGGCGGTTGTGCGCAAGCCCCAGAAAAAGAAACCCGGCGAGGTTACGGCTTCTGACCGTGATCGCAAACGCAAGGAACGGCTGGGCGAGATCAAAATCGAACTGCACCGGGAACTGTTGGAGAACCTGAACCTTGCCGCGTTGGAAACCGCTGGCGAAGCTGAATTGCGTACGGAAATCAGCGCAATTGCCAGTGAGGTTCTGGAGACCAAGAACATTGTTCTGAACCGCGAAGACCGGTCGCAACTGAACAAGGAACTGTACGACGAGGTGACGGGTCTCGGCCCGCTCGAAACGCTGCTGCAGGACGATACGGTCAACGATATTCTGGTGAACGGCCCACAGCAGATTTTCGTGGAGCGCGCCGGTAAGCTGGAACTCAGCGACATTACCTTCAAAGACGAAAAACACCTGATGCGGATCATCGACAAGATCGTGTCCGCTGTGGGCCGTCGTGTCGATGAATCAAACCCTTACGTTGACGCCCGTCTGGCGGACGGATCGCGTTTCAACGCTATGGTTCCGCCGATTGCGGTGGATGGATCACTGGTCTCGATTCGTAAGTTCAAAAAGGACAAGCTTGGCATCGACGATCTGGTTAACTTCGGTGCGTTTACCGAAGAAATGGCCGCTTATTTGCAAGCCGCAGTATCGACCCGCCTGAACGTTATCGTATCTGGCGGTACGGGCTCTGGTAAAACCACCACTCTGAACGCGCTGTCCAGCTTTATCGATGATGCCGAGCGCATTCTGACCATCGAGGATACGGCTGAACTTCAGCTGCAACAAACGCATGTGGGCCGGATGGAAAGCCGCCCACCCAACGTGGAAGGCAAAGGCGAGGTCAGCCCACGCGACTGTCTGAAAAACGCCCTGCGTATGCGCCCTGACCGCATCATCGTAGGTGAGACGCGTGGCGCGGAAGTGATCGACATGTTGCAGGCCATGAACACCGGCCACGATGGATCGATGACTACGATCCACGCCAACTCGGCCCGTGACGGGATTTCGCGTCTGGAAAACATGATCGCCATGGCCGGGATCGAAATGCCGATCAAAGCCGTCCGCAGCCAGATTTCTTCCGCTGTGAACCTGATCGTGCAGGCAAGCCGCCTGCAAGACGGTTCGCGCCGCATGACCTCGATCACCGAGATTACGGGCATGGAAGGCGATGTGATTTCGATGCAGGAAATCTTTCGCTTTCAACGTGTTGGCCTGACACCGGACAACAAGATCATCGGACACTTCACCGCAACCGGCGTGCGCAGCCACTATTCGGAACGCTTCCGTCTGTGGGGCTTTGACTTGCCTGCGTCGATCTACGACCCAACCACAATGTAGGAGAACCGGGTATGCAATTGCCTATGGAGGCGATCATCTATGTCGCCATCTTTGTGGGGGTTCTTGCCCTGGTTGAGGGGATTTATCTTGTCGCCTTTGGCAAGTCCATCAGCCTGAACAGCCGGGTAAACCGCCGCCTGGATATGTTGGAAAAGGGTGCCGGGCGCGAACAGGTGCTGGAACAGCTGCGCAAAGAGATGCAGCAGCATATGAAATCGCAAAGCATTCCCTTGTACTCCCTGCTCGCGGACAAGGCTCAGAAGGCGGCGATTGCATTTTCACCTCGTCAGTTGATCATGATCATGGCTTTGGTGTCCGGCGTCGCTTTTGTCGGGCTTAGCATTGGTACAGCCACAGATACTGCGCTGCGCGCAGCGATCTCGATCGCGATTGGTATTGGCGGTGTTTACGCGTGGGTCAATCACAAGGCCAAGAAGCGTATGAGCATGATTGAAGAACAACTGCCTGATGCGGTTGAACTTATGGTCCGCTCACTACGCGTCGGCAACCCGTTTGTGTCGACCATTCAAGTGGTTGCAAACGAAGTTCAGGATCCGCTTGGCACCGAATTTGGCGTCATTGCAGATGAATGTGCCTATGGACGCGACGTCGGCGAGGCGTTGAAAGATATGGCCGAGCGGCTGGACATGCAGGATATGCGCTTTTTGGCCGTGGCTGTTGGCATTCAACAGCAATCAGGGGGTAACCTGGCTGAAATTCTGGCCGGTCTTGCCCAGGTGATCCGAGCGCGATTCCGCCTCTTCCGCAGGGTAAAGGCCATCACAGCTGAGGCCCAGTGGTCCGGCAAGTTTCTGTCAGGCTTCCCGCTTGCCTGTCTGGTTTTTATCTTGGTCAAAGACCCTGGCTATTATGACGATGTTTTGGATCACCCCTGGTTCATTCCCGCCTGTTTCGTTGTCGCCATCATGCTGACACTGAACCTGATCGTCATGAAGATCATCACCAACATCAAGGTCTGAGGGCGCATCATGGAATTTCTGACCAGCATCAATGACCTGTTGACCCAGCATCTGGGTGAGTTCGGACCGCTTATCGTTGTCGGCATCTTGGGTCTGATAATGATCCTCGTGGCAGTTTCGCTGATGATGAATCAGCCGGAAGACCCGCTGAAGAAGCTGCAAAGATCAAACGCGGCCCCCAAAAAGCAAACAAAAGACAAGAAGGAACGGCTTCGCAACACAAGCCGCAACGAGCAGCTTGAGAAATTTGCAACGTTCCTTGAGCCGAAAAACGAAGAAGAATACTCGGCCGTTGAGCTGAAACTGCGCCAGGCCGGTTATCGGTCGAAAGACTCGGTACGTTTCTTCCATTTCGCGCAGTTTTCGCTGGGTATTCTGGGCATTCTGGTCGGTGTTCTTTTGATCACTGTGTTTTCCGGCGGACAGGAATTCACCGGTCAACAAATGATCATCCGGATCTTTGTTCCAGGCGCAATTGGCTACTTCGCGCCAAAATATTGGATCACCCGTCGGGTGGAAGAACGCAAAGAAGCCATTACTGCGGGCTTTCCCGATACGCTTGACCTGATGCTGGTTTGCGTGGAAGCCGGGCAATCACTGGATCAGGCCATCGTTCGAGTGGCGGGTGAAATGAGCGCTTCATACCCCGATATCGCGCAGGAATTCGAAATCGTCGCCCACGAGATGAAAGCCGGTAAGGACAAAGACACTGTTCTACGTGACTTCGGCACGCGATGCGGTGTGCAGGATGTGAACTCGTTTGTGACTGTGATGATCCAGTCGGCAACTTTTGGTACATCCATTGCCGAAGCTCTGCGGGTTTACGCTGGTGAGATGCGCGACAAACGCGTCATGCGCGCCGAAGAGGCCGCGAACAAGTTGCCGACAAAGATGACTCTTGTCACAATGATGCTGACAGTACCGCCACTGCTGATTATTCTGATCGGTCCGTCGGTAAGGGTCATTTCGAGTTTTGGACGCGCGGGCGGATAGAACCCTATGAAAACTGAATTCAGGTGCTTCCCTTTCGGGTTTCGCCGAATACTCTGGGCCACCACAGTTTGCGCTGTGGTGGCTTCCTGCACGGAAGGGCTGTCATCCAACGGTCTGGATGCGCCGGGTGTAGATCACAAAGCCCAGGCTGTAGACAGCATCACGGTTGGAAACCGGCTAATGGCCGCCGGAGAGTATGAGCTGGCATTGGAATCCTTTTCCCGCGCGGCCCTGGATCAGGGCATGACAACACAGGTCCTGACATCTTTGGGAACGGCCAATCTTGGCTTGCGACGACTGGGGCAAGCTGAACCGCTGCTGCGCCGCGCAGTAGAGGATGACCCTGACTGGCCGGTTGCGTGGAACAATCTGGGCGTTCTGCTGATGGAAAAGCGAGAATACCCAGAGGCCGCACAGGTGTTTCAACGGGCGTTTGCGCTAGACAATGGCGAAAGTGACGCAATCCGGGACAATCTGCGCTTAGCACTCGCAAATATGGAAAATCCTGTTAATACTACTGTTCAAGAACAAGAATACACACTGGAACAGCTGGGCGATGGGCAATTTGCGCTCCGCAAAATCCAGTAATTGAGGCAAGAGCAGTAAAGGACGCAAAAAATGCGCCAGCAATTCTTGATTCCGACTGTCATTATCAGCGGTCTGATCCTTTCGGCCTGTGAAAAGGAAACCGAAGAGGAAAAGGTTGAACGCACCTTTCAAGAGGTGAACGTCATTGACGAAACTAACCTGAACGATGTGCTTCTGAGCGCAGCTGACCCAAATGAGGCCGTGACCTATTTTCAGGGCGCTGCGCTCAAGAACCCTGACCGTATCGATCTTCAGCGCGGGCTGGCCATTTCGCTGGGCCGGGCCAAACGCACGACCGAAGCCGCCGCCGCCTGGAAACGCGTGACGACGATGAAGGGCACGAACGCCGCTGACAAAGTCGAATACGCAGATGCATTGGTTCGCAACGGCGACTGGGCCCAGGCCAAGACCATACTGGATTCCGTTCCACCGACCTTTGAAACCTTCAAACGGTATCGCCTTGAAGCGGTGGTCGCAGATTCACGCAAAGAATGGAAACGGGCAGACCACTTTTATGAAACCGCAGTTGGTCTGACCACTCGGCCTGGCAGCGTGATGAACAACTGGGGATACTCGAAACTGACCCGCGGTCAATATGCCGAGGCCGAGCGCCTGTTCACGGACGCCATCCGTCAAGACAGCTCTTTGTTCACCGCAAAGAACAATCTGGTCCTCGCTCGGTCGGCGCAGGGGAACTATAACCTGCCAGTCATTCCGATGAGCCAGACCGAACGCGCACGACTTCTGAACACGATGGCCATTTCCGCGGTCAAGCAGGGCGACGTGACAACCGCCAAAAACCTGTTCCGAGAAGCGATTGCAACGCATCCGCAGCACTTTGACGAAGCAGTCCGCTCGCTTCGTGCGCTGGAAGGGGCCTGATACATGCACATTCCCGCAGCCGCCGCGGCATGGTTTTTGCCGTTTGTGCTGCCGATCTGTTTCTACGTCGCCTTCACCGATATGCGAGAAATGCGGATCAAGAACCACGCCGTTTACGCGCTGGTGCTCGTCTTTGTGGTGGTCGGCCTGATCGCGCTTCCGCCCTGGTCCTCGGAATGGCTAAGCGGAAGTCTGGGGCCTTTGTCTGTGTCGTTACCGGTATATGGTTGGCAACTGCTTCATATCGTTGTGATTTTGCTTTTAGGCATCGTTCTAAATGCCGCAGGAGCCATGGGTGCCGGTGACGCCAAGTTTATGGCGGCAGCTTCAGCCTTTCTCTGGTCGGACGACTTCAGGGTGATCGTGATGATACTTATGGCATGTATTCTGGCGGCTGTTGTCACTCATCGGATGGCCAAGCACACGCCGTTGCGGGCCATTGCGCCGCATTGGGAAAGCTGGGATCGTGGCAAACAGTTCCCAATGGGGCTTGCTCTGGCCGGATCACTGGCCATGTATCTGATTTTGGGCACTGTTCTCGGATCGTAAACTATCATCAGCACGCCTTGCCATTGCCTTTGTCCCGCCACAAAGCTGGGTCATTTTTTCTCCAAACCGCCCTCATTCGGGCATTTGGCGTGACAATTTGACGAACGAGCAACGCGCATGAATATGCAGACTTCCGCAGTTA
>NZ_JBXWSB010000076.1:0-22929 GCF_059613205.1 Ruegeria sp. BHSB064 | reverse complement strand
GTGTGCTCGCTGCGGTCGGGGTTTTGCTGATCTTCAACCAGCTTGGCTATGTCCGGCTAATGGGGCTGGGCCATGCTGTTTTCTGGACGCCACTTGCCTGGTATCTGTGGAGGCAACAGGCACGTGAAGACATGCCCGTTATCCCCGGATGGATCATCCGCGTGGTCTTAGGGACCATCGCGATTTCATTGGTCTTCGACTATGTGGACGTGATCCGGTACCTGATGGGAGATCGAACGCCGGTTCCAGTACCGGCGTAAGGCGCACCCCCATCAAGACATCTGCACAATCGGCAGCCGTTCTTTAGAACAGTTGCAAGTCCTTGGCACCGCTTTGGATTTCGGCAAAGTTGGGCATGTTCTGGATCCTGACCGGAGCCGGAGCAGTGCCCGGCATCGGCACCGTCGGCTGCACCACTTTCGCCTTGCCAAAGGCTGGGCGCTCCAACTCTCCACGAATGTCACGCAGCAGAGTCTTATGATCCGGCATCGTTCTGATGATCTGCGCAAGATCTTCTTTTGCGCGCTGCATACCCTGGTACCAGATGACCTTCTTCAGCGGTCTGACACGATCCCGGATACCCGGACCATATCCGGTGTCATAGACCTGCTTGCCTAAAAGAACTGTCTGATACACGCGATGATCAAACAACGTTGCGAACTCGACATCGTGGTCCATCGGCAAACGGTGCTGCCACAATTCCAGATTCTCGGCCAACCGGTCCGGCACCTTCATCTGAGTCCGCGCATCAATCCAATAGGGATCGTCTGTCCGGTTGCCCAAGCGGTAATGCAGGCAGATGAACTCCAGCACTTCGTTGTAGAGCTTATCCATCTGACGGTTATATCTTGCTCGCAGCGCAGGCTCGATGTCGCGCGTTGGCAAATGTTCGGCAAACCAACGCACCGCATGGTCGATCATGTGGATCGCGGTACTTTCCAGCGGTTCGATGAACCCGCCGGACAGACCGATTGCGACACAGTTCTTGACCCAGGCATTGCGGACACGCCCGACGCGCATCGGAATAACGCGCGGTGTCAAACCCTTACCGCTGTCCCCCAGCCATTCAAGATACTCATCCGCCGCCTGATCATCCGTCCGATGCGCCGATGAGAACACATATCCCGTACCCACGCGATTATAGAGCGGCACCCGCCACGTCCAGCCCGCGCCAAGTGCGGTGGATCGTGTCAGGCTCTCGATCTTTTTCGGATTGGGATGCTCGATCTGCAACGCCATGGCGCGGTCGTTGGGCAGGTAGTCAGAATAGTCCAAAAACGGCTCGCCCAGCGCCTTGTTGATGATCAACCCACGGAAACCGGTGCAGTCGACGACCATCTCGATGTCATAGCGGCCCCTGCGCTCAAGCATCAAATGGCTGACATTGCCTTGTTCATCCAGCTCAACCGACTGTACCTCATCCCGAATGTGCTCGACACCGTTTTGGGTACAGACCTTGGTCAGCATTCCAGCAAACTTCACTGCATCCAGATGGTAAGCATAGCCAAAGCGCTGTTCGAACTCGGGTTGCCCCAGTTGCCGCGCGCCTTTGCAAAGGCGGCCCAGATCATCATGGGGAGAGATGGACTGTGTGAAATCCCGATCCCCGTTGCCAAAACGCAGGAAGTATTCGGCTGCATCCAAGCCTTCCAACATCTGTCCGTGGGCAAACGGGTTCACATAATCAATGCGTTTTCCCTTGCTGTCCTTGTTCCAGTTGCAAAACTTTACACCCAGCTTGAACGACGCGTTGGTCTCGCGGAAGAAATCCCGCTCTGCGATGCCCGCCTGACGCAGCGTGACAGGCATGCGCGGCACCGTGGCCTCACCAACACCCACGGTCGAGATATTGGGACTTTCGATCAGGCAGATGCGTGGGCGATCCTTCTGCGATGACGTTCTGGAAAACACCATGTCCAGGATCAGCGCGGTCATCCACCCCGCCGTGCCGCCGCCCACGATGGTGATTTGCTTCAAACGATTATTCATGTGGTTTTGTCCCTGTTGGCTTGGGAATTTTACAGCCGCTTCCCCTTTTTGGGGTTATGTAGCAGCCCTCCCTTTTCGCTTGAGGGAAACTATAACAGCTTTCCTGCGTCCATCTAGGGCTTTAACCGCAAATTACACATACATATGGGCTGGTCAGATTTCTTCGCCCTTTTTCAAAAGTTCTTCAATCAAAGCACGCTGAAGATCGGTGCTGTCGCCCCCACCAAACTCTGCAGCCCCACCGGTGTACAAGGTGCCATATGTCTTTGCGATATTTACCGTTTGAGCCAGCCCCGAAATCAACTGATCTTTTTCCAGCAATGACAGCGGGTGAATGAACGCGGCCCACAGGATGCCATTGGCAATCGCATAACGCGCATCCAGCGTACTGTCGAAATTGGCCTGCATCACCCGGATCAAGTCCTCCTCCGAAAGGTCTGCGGCATTGCCAATCGCGACCATGGCACGCATTCGGTCTGCATTGATGTCGGTGATCACCAAAACCTGTTCGTCGGCCACCGTCATCTGGAAGCCGGGACCAAACGGCTCGGCCTCGGGATCCAAAGCAAAGAGGATGCTACCCAGCCGCTCATATGTCATCGGCGGTTCGGTTTCCGTGACCTGGGGCTCAACTTCCTGAGCAGCCAGGCTTCCAGAGATGAAAATCAGAATGAGGGCTAAGCGAAACATGACGTCACTCCTGCAGACACCCTTTGACCATAAGAACCGCAACACGCACTGGCCAAACAAAGCTTAGTGATCTGTTGCACCATGTCATTCAGAGAATTGTACGATCTGCAAAGTTAAGTGTCTCTTCTGCGATTAAAC
The DNA here is from genome assembly GCF_059613205.1 of Ruegeria sp. BHSB064. Classification (NCBI taxonomy): domain Bacteria; kingdom Pseudomonadati; phylum Pseudomonadota; class Alphaproteobacteria; order Rhodobacterales; family Roseobacteraceae; genus Ruegeria; species Ruegeria sp. BHSB064. The sequence continues at coordinate 20,112 of NZ_JBXWSB010000076.1, read as the reverse complement.
GTTCAATCACCTACTCTTAACTGTGTGTCATCGGCCAGAACATTGCCTGGCCCGAAACCGAAACCAAAAGGAAACTCACTATGAAATATTCTGTACTGACCGCCCTGGCCGCGGCCATCGCTCTGTCCACTCCGGCCTTTGCTGCCGACGAGATCAACGTATCAAACGGCATTTCTGCCGCTGGGGCGCCGCTGGCCGCACATGGCGTTGATCTGGTTGCTTTGGTCAACGAAGGCAACCCGGTCGAAGGTTTTGCCACACATTCGGCAACCTATGACGGAGCCTCCTACTACTTCACGACGGCTGCAAACCGGGAAGCCTTCGAGGCGAACCCGGCTGCTTATTTGCCGCAGCATGGCGGGTTCTGTTCGTTCGGCGTATCGGTTGGCAAGAAGTTCGATGGTGATCCGGACCAGTATCTGGTTGCCGACGGCAAACTGTACCTGTTCCTGAATGCTGAAACCCGAGCGGCCTTTCTTAAGGATGTTGTCGGCACAGCCAAAACAGCTGACGATCAGTGGGCAAACATTAAAAGCGTCGCCGTAGGTGAGCTTTAAATCCCTACCCTTTGCCTGCGGCGCTAGCGTGTCGCGGGCAATTTTGCGTTGATGACCTCAAGCGCTTTTGCCAATGCGGCCTCGATGCTCAGATCGGTTGTGTCCAACTGAACCGCATCCTCGGCAGGTTTCATCGGCGCTGTACTACGCTCTGCATCCCGCGCGTCGCGCTCTTTTACATCTGCCAGAACCTGATCGCGTGTCACATCGGCACCTTTGGCGCTAAGCTCAAGATACCGCCGCTCGGCCCGAACTTCGGCGCTTGCTGTGACGAACAGTTTCACCTCTGCACGCGGGCAAATCACTGTCCCGATGTCGCGTCCGTCCAGAACGGCCCCCCCGGCCCTGCGGGCAAAGGCGCGTTGGAAATCCACCAACGCGGCGCGCACCTCGGGGATGACCGCCACTTTGGACGCGGCCTGTGCGATTTCAGCGGTACGCAGGTCGCCTTGCTCCAACTCTTCGGCGGTCAAAGCCTTTGCCGCGTCGACCGGTTCGGCGCCCTTCAAAACACGTCGACCCACCGCACGGTAGAGAAGCCCTGTGTCCAGATGGGCAAACCCAAAATGCGCTGCAACGGCTTTTGAGATCGTGCCTTTACCCGCTGCCGCCGGACCATCAATGGCAACTGTGAAGCTGTGGGTCATTTCAAAGTTTACCGGTTGTTTCGGGCAAGTTGCGCGCCAAGGCGCGCCATCAACGGCTCAAAAATCGGGAACGACGTTGCGATAGGCCCTGCATCATCGACGGTCACGGGCTTCTTCGCACCCATACCAAGGATCATGAAAGACATGGCAATGCGGTGATCCAGAAAGCTCTCGCAGGTACCTGCGCCGGGAACGTTGCCGATGCCCAGCCCTTCGACCGACCACCAATCGTCACCCTCTTTTACCGTCACACCGTTTGCACGCAAACCTTTTGCCATTGCATCGATCCGGTCGCTTTCCTTGACGCGCAGCTCTTTTACACCGCCCATCATCGTGGTGCCGGTGGCGTTGGCCGCAACCACGGACAGTACAGGATATTCATCGATCATCGAGGCCGCGCGTTCCGGCGGCACGGTGATCCCTTTCATGTTCGGCGAGTATTTTGCACGCAGATCGGCAACAGGCTCGCCACCTTCTACGCGCTCATTCTCATAGGTCAGATCTGCACCCATTTCGCGCAATGTGGTGAACAGCCCAGCGCGGGTTGGGTTCAGACCAATGCCGGGCACCAGTACGTCCGAGCCGGGCGTGATCAGCGCAGCACACACCGGGAAGGCTGCACTGGACGGGTCGCGAGGAACGGCGATGACCTGCGGCTTCAACTCTGGCCGCCCTGTCAGGGTAATGACACGGCCCTCATCGGTATCTTCAACCGTAATCTCAGCGCCGAACCCGGCCAGCATCCGCTCGGAATGGTCGCGGGTCGCTTCTTTCTCGATCACAACGGTTTTGCCGGGGGCATTCAATCCCGCCAGCAAGACAGCAGATTTGACCTGAGCCGAGGGTACGGGCACTTCATACCGCACCGGGGTCGGGTCCGCTGCACCTACGATGGTCATCGGCAAGCGCCCACCGGACCGACCAACCGATTGCGTGCCAAACAGGGCCAACGGATCAGTCACCCGCGCCATCGGGCGCTTGTTCAGGCTGGCATCTCCGGTGAAAGTCGCCGTGATCGGAGAGGTTGCCATAGCGCCCATGATCAGCCGCACGCCGGTGCCGGAGTTGCCGCAGTCGATCACCTGATCCGGTTCCGCAAAGCCACCGACGCCCACGCCATGTACGGTCCATTCGCCGCCACCGTGATCCGTAACCTCAGCCCCAAAAGCCCGCATCGCCTTGGCGGTGTCCAGAACGTCTTCGCCCTCCAGCAAGCCCGAGATCCTGGTCTCGCCCACAGCCATCGCGCCAAGGATCAACGACCGGTGCGAGATCGACTTGTCACCCGGCACCTCGGCCGTGCCGGTCAGCGGGCCGCAGGGATGCGAAGTCATCGGGATGGGCGTGCCGTGTCCGGACATGGGGGCTCCTTTTGCGCTATCAGTTCAAGGCGGATTAGCGAATTGGAGCGGGTTGGTCCAGCGGCAATAAGCCCGAAGATGCCACTCAGGCTTCGCCCAGCCACTTTGCCGGGTTTTCTTCGGCGATCTGCCGGAAAATCTCCTCGCCTAAAACGTTGCGAAGCCGAAAACAGACTGCCTTTTCTGACAGCTCTTCCTGCCGGGTCATGTAGTAATCCGATCCAAACAGGACGCGAGATCTGAGGCGCTCACTTTCTTCGTCCTCGCCGGTTAGGAAAATGCGCAGAAATGGGGCGTAATCCTCGAACTGGAACAGTGTGTAAGAGATGTCCGTCCAGAGGCCGGGGTAGTTTCCGCTGCCAATCATGCGCCGGATTGCCACCTGCCAGTTCCGGTTGAAGGCGTCGTCCAGCGGATTCTTGCGGTCAGGGTTAACATAAGCATCCCAGTCCCGCTGCCCACCAAAATGCGCGAGACAAATTCGCAGATTGGGGTGGGTGCGCATCACGGGAATAAACGCCTCTGGCTCGGTATAGCGATCTGCCCAATAATCCGAAAGGTAGCGCCCCTGAACGCCGCCGCGCGAACAGTGTGACATCACTGGCAGGCTCAGTTCCTCCAGTCGCGGATAAACATGCTGCAACAGAACCGGATCGTCCGGCGCGTACCCCAGCCTTGGATAGAGCTTCAGGCCGCGAAACTTCAGACCATCTATGGCCCGCCAGAGTTCCGTCGCCTGAGGATCGGCACGTGGGTCAATCGTTGCAAAGGGTATCACGGACCGGCCAACCTCGGGGTCGCCAGACAGCTTTGCCAATTCGTCATGTTGCGCGCTCAGCGGAACCTCTGGTGCGCCGAACCCAAAAGCTGACATCTCCATTGGCAAGACAACAAAGCGGGTGTCACTGGGATAGTGCCGCCGCATGTTGTCCAGAATATCGCGTTGGCTGCCCGCGTCCGATTCCTGTTGAAATCGGTAAAGCCTGTCCAGTTTTTCGGCAACGGAATGCTGACCAATCAGGCGTGCGCCGAAGGCCAGGGCCTTGATCAACCAAGGCATCTTTTTGAATGGCTTGAGTGCCGGATAAGGGTAATCCTCTGGCACGTGGCGCGCATTAAACAGGTGCGTGTGGCAGTTCGTGATCCGAATATCAGACATGGCAATCCCGGACAAAAGACAGTGCTAAAATAAGTGCGTCACGCGCATCCTAGCATAGCGTTCGGGATTGCAGAAATCCGGGACCGATCAGGATTCTGTTCGACGGAAGGTCAAATAATGCGGCACACGCCCTTCGCGCAGGGCCTTTTGCTCATAGCGGGTGGAAACCCAATCGTCCCAAGGCTCACGCCAGTCGGCAGGACGTTCGGCCAACCATTCAAAGCCTGCGCGCGGAACTTCTTCCAGCGTCTGGCGCACATAGTCGGGAATGTCGGTGGCAACGCGAAAGATCGACCCGGGTTTCAACACTTTCGCCAGTGGCTCCAAATGTTCAGGTGTCACAAAACGGCGGCGATGGTGCCGAGTCTTGGGCCACGGGTCCGGATAGAGAAGAAACGCACGCGAGATGCTGGCTTCGGGCAGGACATCGAACAAATCGCGCGCATCGCCGGGATGTACGGCAAGATTCTCGACCCCCGCTTGCCGGATTTTCCCCAACAACATGGCAACGCCATTGATATAGGGCTCGGCCCCGATGATGCCGATATCCAGGTTGCTTTGGGCCTGGTGCACCAGATGTTCACCGCCGCCAAAGCCCACCTCAAGCCAAACCGGCTTGCCGCCGAACAGACCATCCAGATCCAAGGGCTTGCGTTCGGGATTAGTTTCCCAATCCACGGCCCCGGGTGACAGCGCCGCCAGATCTTCATTCAGATAGGTCTTTTGGCTGGGCTTCAGGGTCTTGCCTTTGAAGCGGCCATAAAAGTTTCTGCGCGGGCGTTGTGGGGTCTCGGTGCTCATGCCGGTGGCCTTACTGCTCAGGCCCAAGCGTTGCAAGTGTGTGTTGCACGCGCAAAGAAAAAGCGCGCCTTGGATGGCGCGCTTACTCTTTTCGGATCAGACTGCGGCTTTCAGTGCGTCAACCAGATCGGTGCGTTCCCAGCTAAAGCCGCCATCCGCATCGGGTTCACGCCCGAAATGGCCGTAAGCGGCGGTGCGCTGATAGATCGGCTTGTTCATTTGCAGGTGCTCGCGAATACCACGCGGGGTCAGATCCATGACCTGGCCTACGGCTTTTTCGATCACAGCATCGGCAATCTGGCCTGTCCCATGCGTGTCAGCGTAGATCGACAATGGTTTGGAAACGCCAATCGCATAGCTCAGCTGGATCGTGCAACGCTCTGCCATGCCAGCAGCCACAACGTTCTTGGCCAGATACCGCGCGGCATATGCAGCCGAACGGTCCACCTTGGTCGGGTCTTTGCCCGAGAACGCGCCGCCGCCATGCGGGGCCGCGCCACCATAGGTGTCCACGATGATCTTGCGACCGGTCAGACCTGCGTCACCATCCGGGCCACCAATCACGAATTTGCCCGTTGGGTTAACGTGCCATTCGGTGTCAGCAGACAACCAGCCCTCGGGCAGCGTTTCGCGGATATAGGGTTCTACGATTTCGCGGATGTCATCAGATGTCAGCGCCTCATCCAGGTGCTGAGTCGACAATACAACCGAGCTGACGCCAACCGGTTTGCCATCACGATAAACGACGGACAATTGCGACTTGGCATCCGGGCCCAGCGCAGGTTCGGCACCGCTTTTGCGCACTTCGGCCAGACGCCGCAAGATAGCGTGCGAATACTGGATCGGAGCGGGCATAAGCGCGGGGGTTTCGGTTGTGGCGTAACCGAACATGATGCCCTGGTCGCCTGCCCCTTCATCCTTGTTGTCAGCCGCATCAACGCCTTGTGCGATGTGAGCAGATTGTTCGTGCAGCAGGTTTGTTACCTCGACGGTTTCGTGGTGAAACTTGTCCTGCTCGTAGCCGATGTCTTTGATACAATCACGGGCGATCTTCTCGATACGACCCATATAGTCATGCAGCTTGTCTTGATCCGACAGGCCGACTTCACCGCCAATAACAACGCGGTTGGTTGTGGCAAAGGTTTCACAAGCCACGCGGGCTTCGGGTTCTTCGTTCAGAAATGCGTCAAGGACGGCGTCCGAAATGCGGTCACAGACCTTGTCTGGGTGCCCTTCGGAAACGGACTCCGAAGTAAATGTGTAGTTCTGTCGGGACATAAATGTGCTCCATTAGGGTTTCTCTGCCACGCCAGGAAGCCGTTGTGACAGGTCAGAGACGCATACGCGCACCGGAAGATGGGGTCAATCGCTAATAATTCACGCGCAAGCGGTCGCCAAAACGGATGATGGCGCCAAGAAACAAAAGGATCATCAAAATGGCACTGTCGCCTGTTCGCGAATAAAATGTCGGCTGTTGCGGCAGTGGCAGGATGGCATCGACATACCCGGCCTCACCCAAAGGCAAAGAGGCAGTGACACGGCCCAGAGGGTCGATCATGGCCGATATGCCAGTATTCGCTGAACGGATCATCGGCAGGCCCTGCTCAATCGCCCTCATCCGAGCTTGAACCATATGCTGATACGGGCCCGATCGGGTTCCGAACCAGGCGTCATTGGTGATCTGTAAAAGGAAATCCGCCCGCCCCGGTGCACCATTCACATCCTGCGAAAAAACGGCCTCGTAGCAGATCAACGGCAAGGCTTGCCCCAGGCGCCCCAGATCCATCAACTGCGGGCCAGGTCCCGCGCTGAACCCGTGGCCCGTTGTGGAGGCTAATCCGTGAATGCCAAAACGCCCCATCAAATCGCCGAAGGGGACGTATTCTCCGAAAGGAGCAAGATGGTGCTTGTCGTACAGACCAGCCTGTTGCCCGCTTTCATCCAAATAGACCATCGAGTTGAAAATCCTCGGGCCGTCTCCGCGCTGAATACCAAGGATCACCGGAGTGCCCTGCGCAGCATCCGCTATGGCAGCCAATATCGGTTGCGCACTGCCGAGCCAAGCGGGCACTGCCGTTTCGGGCCATACGATCAGATCAGGCCTTGGCAGCGCGGCTGTGTAGTCGATCTGGCGCGAAAAGAACAAAGGGGCGTATGCCGGGTCCCATTTTTGATGCTGAGGCGCATTTGGTTGCACAACCCGAACGACATGCGGACCGTCGTGAACCGTCGGCCGTGTCGCGGCATAGCCTAACGCTACAATCGCCAATCCGGCTGAAAATAACAGTGGCTGCACCAGGCCACGAAAAGGTCTGGGGTGCTTCAATGCCGAACCGATGGGGAATGTCGCGGCGAACGTTAGGGCGTTTAACCCAAACGGCCCGAACAAAGACAACATTTGCGCCACTGGTGTATCGATCCAGACCTGCGAAACCCCCGCCCAAGGGAAACCAGTCAACACGTAGCCTCGGGCAAGCTCAGCCAAGGACAGGGTTACAATCAGGAACAGGCTTTGACGGAAAGATGACGCGCCGGGGCGGCGAGACATCCAAAAAGCAACAGCCCAGAAAAGTGCCAGCCCACCAGCCATAAACACCAGCGCAAACGGTGCCATCCAGGCGTGGCGTTCCGCGTCCACCTGAAACGGCTCGATGATCCAGTTAAGCGCGTGTGCGAAATAGCCGGTCGCAAAGACCCAGCCGATCCAACCGGCCCTGGCGCGAGTTTCACTGGCTAAGAAAAGCGGTACGATCAGGATCAGAGACAGAATCGTCAGTGCCCAATAGCCAAGTGGCGCCAAACCAAAAGCACCCAAGCCGCCCAGAGCCGCAGCGGCCAGCAGTCTCAGCATGAAAGGCCAGCCCCGCGTGGGGGTCATGCAGCAATGTCCGGCAGCATGACGCGAAGCCTTTTAATGCGACGTGGATCAGCGTCGATGACTTCAAATTCGGGACCTTCAGGGTGGATCACAACCTCTCCCCTCGCCGGCACACGACCGGACAGCATGAACACCAAGCCGCCCAAAGTATCGATTTCCTCTTCATCCACGTCTTCATGGCTGGTCAGCGAGCGGCCAATCTCGGCCTCGAAATCCTCGAGCGGGACACGGGCTTGCACGACGTAACAGCCGGGTTTCTCCTGCACCCACAACTGATCTTCATCGGCATCGTGCTCGTCAGCGATTTCACCAACGACCTGTTCGATCAGGTCTTCGATGGTCAGCAGACCATCAACGCCGCCATATTCATCAATCACCAACGCCATGTGGCGTCGCTCTGTCTGCATCTTGGTCAACAAGACCCCGATCGGCATGGACGGCGGTACAAACAACAGCGTGCGCAGCATCGAGACCAGATCAAAGTTGCTGCCCCCACCGTTGAATCCATGGGTCAACGCAAAGTCTTTGAGGTGAACGAAGCCCAGTGGCGTATCCAGAGTACCTTCATAAACCGGGATTCTGGACAGACCACTCTCACGGAAAACATCCGCAAGCTCGTCCTTGGTGATCGTCGAAGGCACCGATATGATTTCAGCAGTAGGAATAGCGACGTCTTCCACACGCATCCGCCGCAGGTTAATCATCCCGCGGGACTGAGGCACCGTTGCATCCTGTCCGTTCGCCACCGGCTGCGGTTGAGCCTCATCGCCCGAAAACGCATCAAAAATTCGAGAAAAGAACCCGCTTTTCTCTTCGGCCGTATTGTTGCTGTCCTGTGGTTGCGCGCTGTGCGCCGCCCTAGAACTGCCGTCTGTCTCGCCCATTATCCTGTTCCAACTGATCGGGTCATCTGACCCCTTCATACCTTATATGGGTCATCGATACCTAATTTGCCAAGTATCTCGACCTCAATCCTTTCCATCAGGGTGGCATCGGGATCACGAATGTGATCATACCCCAGCAAATGCAACGTTCCGTGAACAAGCAGATGAATCACGTGATCGTCCATCGCCTTACCAGCCTCCGCCGCCTCACACGCGCAGGTGTCGAAGGAAATCGCTATATCTCCTAAGGGAATCTCACCCGTAAAGTCCGGCTCTGGCGAAATCGGCGTCTGCCCTGGCGCTTCGGGGGCCAGATCCTCGGCTGGCCAGCTCAGAACATTGGTGGCACTCGGCTTGCCACGAAACTCTGTATTCAGGTCTGCAATCCGCGCATCGTCGCAGCCCAGAACGCTGACTTCACAGACCTCAGGGTCCAGCTCGACAAAGGCCAGAACAGCGGAAATCGCCTTGCGCGACAAAGCCTCAAGGCCTTGCCACCGATTGTCTTCGACAGTGAGTTCCAGGTTCATCTTACCGCGCATCAGCCCTTGCAAAGGGCCTTGCACTCAACTGGTTTCGCGGCCCGAGTCGGCCTCATACGCTTCGATGATGGCGGCGACAAGCGGATGGCGCACCACATCCTTCGAAGTGAAATAGTTGAAGCTGATATTGGGTATCGTTTTCAACAACCTTTCCGCATCCGCCAGACCTGACTGCACACCGCGCGGAAGATCAACTTGTGACCTGTCGCCGGTAATCACCATGCGGCTGCCCTCACCCAGGCGTGTCAGGAACATCTTCATCTGCATGGTCGTCGCGTTCTGCGCTTCGTCCAGAACCACAAAGGCATTGGCCAGAGTTCGACCGCGCATAAATGCGAGCGGAGCGATTTCGATTCGTTTTTCTTCGATCAGCTTGGCCAGCTGCTTACCGGGCAGAAAATCGTTCAGCGCGTCATAGAGCGGCTGCATATAGGGATCGACTTTGTCCTTCATGTCACCGGGCAAATAGCCCAGCTTTTCGCCTGCCTCGACCGCAGGGCGGCTCAGGATGATTCGATCCACATGGCCGCCGATGAACATCGAAACACCAACAGCAACCGCCAGATACGTTTTACCCGTTCCCGCAGGGCCGATGCCAAAGGCCAGCTCGTTCTGAAACAGCGACTGAACATAGGCTTTCTGAGCATCCGTACGCGGTTCGACCAGTTTCTTGCGAGTCTTGATCTCGACCGAACCACCTTTGAACATCTCAAGCTGATCGCCGTCGCGCGTGCCCGTTCCTTGTTCCGAAGCTCCCATGCGCAGCTCGCGATCCACATCTGCCGCTTCCACCTCGCGACCACCTTCCAGGCGGGTATAAAGCGACTGCAGCACCTCTAGGGCCTGTTTCTGAGCATCTTCATCACCCATGACAACCAGCTGGTTGCCACGGCGTACAATCTGGACCGAAAGCTTGCTTTCTATATCGGTCAGATTGCGGTCATATTCACCACACAGGTCAATCAACAATCGGTTGTCGGGAAATTCTACAAACGCCTCACGCTGGGGCATTTCATCTTGCGGTGGGGTCAGGGCACCGATGGCCAATCCGTTCTCCTGTCTTGGCTGTTCACCCTGAGCGTAGACAACAAAACTCGGTGGGCGCAAGCCACAGATTCAAAATTTAGTGCTGGGATGACAAAACAGCCGAAAGATGCCACTCCAGTTGGCATCAGAAAGTATAGTTCAGCCCGAATCTGAGACCGCCATATTTTGGCGTCGACTTTGTAGAAAAACCTGAACTGAACTGGATGGTCTTCGAGTCGAACTGGACATATTCATATTCACCGGTAATCGACCAGTTATCGGTCAGTTTGTGCTCTGCCCCGATACTGGCTGAATATCCATTTCGGCGATCCGTTACCGAAAAGTTCTGAACCGAACCGCCGGATGCAATGCTGTTGGTCGTGTCGATGTCACCCCACAAATAGCCGACACTGACGAAATACAGGATTCGGCCGCTGCGGTTGGTCAGACCATTTCGCAAACGGATTGCAAAGACATCCGACACTTCGGTGCCACCCTGGACATCGACCCCGCCAATCCGGGTGCCAACACTGTCATCAAGGGATCCAAACTGGTACCCGATTTCAAAGCCGTACACGTAGTCACGCCCACCTCTGGCGGGCAAAATACCACGCCAGCCGCCCCGAAGTTCTCCGTAGGTTCCGGACAAATCCTGCTCGCCGATGTCGAACAATCCAGCAGGCGTTCTCAGCCCAAAGCGATCATCTCCACCCGAGCCATAGCCCCCGGCAAGCCCCAGGTAAAAGGCACTAACGTCGCTGCTAAATTGTGACGGGCTGATCACTTCGGGCTCAGTCACCGTGCCTTTCAGATCACCTGCAATTGTTGTGCTGGCCAGAAGCGTGGCAATTGACGCCGCAGGCAGAGTTCTGCCCAGTCTGGAAATCCTGAAACTCTTAAGGGTCGTCACTCGTGCCTCCATCACTCCGGTCGCAACACCGGCCCAAAACCGTCCATCAAACGCAAAAACAACACGCCCGGAAAAGCTTGGCTCTTCTCCGAACATAGTTCCAAGCAATAAATCAAGGGTAAATTTTGGAAACAAACACCAACTATGGTGGCCGACCGGTAGATACTTGCCGATTTACAGCAGCTCTCCGGCCAGCGAATTGGCGCCCGACTCGGTGATCCGTACCTCTTTCAAATCCCCTGTCGCGATCTCGGGGCCTTTCACGTGGACCGAATGAAGATACTCAGACTTTCCGACCATTTGACCGGTCAGGCGACCCGGTTTTTCGAACAGAACACGCACCGTGCGGCCCACCATGCTATCCTGGATTTCACGCTGATGGCAGGTGATCAGGGCCTGGAGGCGTTGCAGCCGTTCATCCGCCGCCGCAGGGTCAACCTGTGCCCGCTCGGCTGCGGGCGTTCCGGGGCGGGTCGAGTATTTGAACGAATACGCGTAGCCGTATTTGACCTCTTCGACCAAATCCATTGTTGCCTGGAAATCCTCTTCGGTTTCCTCGGGGAACCCGACAATGAAATCGCCAGACATCACAATATCCGGGCGCGCCGCGCGGATTCTTTCGATCAGGCGCAGATAGCTTTCGGCTGTGTGGCTGCGGTTCATCCGCTTGAGAATACGGTCCGAGCCCGACTGCACCGGCAAGTGAAGATACGGCATCAGCTTGTCGCAGGTGCCATGTGCCTCGATCAGATCATCGGCCATGTCGTTGGGGTGCGACGTGGTAAAGCGAATCCGCTCTAACCCGTCGACCTTGTTCAACTCCCAGATCAGACCCGCCAGAGTCATGTCCCCGTTCGGACCTGCACCATGATAGGCATTCACATTCTGCCCAAGCAGAGTGATCTCGCGCACCCCACGCTCGACCAGATCGTGCGCTTCACGAATAATGCGATCGGCTGGGCGGCTGACTTCGGCACCACGTGTGTAGGGCACAACGCAGAAGGCGCAGAACTTGTCACAGCCTTCCTGAACGGTCAGAAACGCCGTCGGGCCACGCTTGGCCTTGGGGCGGTTCTTCAGCTTCTCGAACTTGTCCTCTTCCGGAAAATCCGTATCCAGCGCCTTTTCACCAGCGCGGGTCTTGGCCTCCATCTCGGGCAGGCGATGATAGCTTTGCGGACCAACAACCAGATCGACCAGAGGCTGGCGACGCATGATCTCTTCACCTTCTGCCTGTGCGACACAGCCTGCAACGCCGATTTTAAGATCCGGCTTCTCGGCCTTCAGCCCCTTGAACCGACCCAGTTCGGAATACACCTTTTCCGCGGCCTTTTCGCGAATATGGCAGGTGTTCAGCAGGATCATGTCTGCATCATCAGGCGTTTTGGTTTCGACATAGCCCTGCCCGCCCAGTGCCTCGGACATGCGCTCGCTGTCATAGACATTCATCTGACAGCCATAGGTCTTGATAAACAGCTTCTTCGGTTCAGACATGAGACGGGCCTTTGCATTCGCTGGATCGGCGTCATCTATATGCTTCGAACGCCGCTTGCAATGCGGGCGCAATTACCCGAATTTGGCGGGACTTTCCAGCAAGGCAAAATCGAAAACACGCGATGAAGTACGAATCTCTGGACAATTTTCTGAAATCGGGTCAGACCGCAATGTCCAAAGGTCCCATCGCATTGATTTTTGCCGAGGATGAGATCGAGTTGGACAGCACAATACGGCACCACCTGAAACTGGGTTTCAAATCCGTAATTGTGTTCATGCCCCCGAATCTGGAGCTTGACGCAGAGCTTGCCGAACTCGTGCACCGGGTCACACTGAAATGCACGCCCCGAGCCATTGCATTTGATACAATAAACAGGATCATTCAGGCCGCGCCGGGCATTTGGATGTATTACTGCTACAACGCCGAGTACCTGTTTTTTCCATTTTGTGAAACGCGCAGCGTCGGGGAAATGCTGGCCTTTCACAGCGAAGAACGGCGCAATGCGATGCTCAGCTATGTCATTGACCTTTATGCCGATGATCTGAGCAGCAATCCAAACGGAGTCGCGCCTGATCAGGCCCTGTTCGACAGCACGGGCTATTTTGCCCATACCCGCCACGACCCAAGCGGCCAGCCAATGGATCGGCAGGTGGATATCTCAGGCGGGTTGCGCTGGCGGTTCGAAGAGCACGTGCCGTACGAGCGCCGCCGCATTGACCGCATCGCCCTGTTCAAATCGCAAAAAGGTCTGGTGCTGCAGCCCGACCACACGTTCAACGAACCGGAGTACAACACCTACTCCTGCCCTTGGCATCACAACATGACTGCGGCCATTTGCTCATTCCGCGCGGCAAAAGCCCTGAAGACCAATGCGGGGTCCACTTTTGACATCCCCAGCTTTCGCTGGCGCAACTCAGTGCCGTTTGAATGGCAGTCCCGCCAGCTGCTGGATCTGGGTCTGATCGAATCAGGTCAGTGGTTCTGAGACGCTTCAGCGTTGTAACAGCATAGGAAACCAGTCCTCGCGCAGGCGCTGACCCGGTGTCATGTCGTGACCGGGAAACGGGGGCGAGGTGCGGCCCGGGCGCTCGACATACCGCGCGTCGTCCCCAACCAGACGCAACGAAAACGCGCGGCGGCGGCTGTCCGACTGGTTGCCCCGCGCGCCATGCAGGGTGCGATAGTTGAACGCCACGGCGTCACCCGGCTCCATTTCGAACTCAACAACCCGCATTCCTTCGGCATCGGGGTCCGGGACAGGGATGTATTGCCCTTCATCGGGAAAGAATCCCTCCTCTGACACCCAACGGGTCGGCAGAACCTCTTTCTCCCACCGATGCGATCCGGCGACACAGCGCAGCGTCGCCTGCCGAACCGGATCCAGCGGAGACCAGAAGCTGATGGTTTGCTGTCCTTCGACGAAATAATACGGCCCGTCCTGATGCCAAGGCGTGGCCATCGACGTGCCGGGCTCTTTGACCAGCACGTGATCGTGGAACATTTGAACACTTTGCGACTGCATCAGATCTGCAGCGACCTGGGCTGCCGGTGAGTTTTCGATGACTTCGCGAAACTGAGGAATGCGTGTCCAGTTGCAATAATCATCGAAGAACCGCCCGGTTTCGCCCGACTTTTTGTTTTCAGAAGCAAAGGGGCCAGGATCCGACATATTTGCCGCCACACCTTCGCGCAATTGATCCACGTGATCCGCGAACAGTCCTTTTACAAGAACAACACCATCTTGCTGATAAGTGTCGATCATCGCTTGAGATACGAGTGGGTGTGGCATCCGGGTCTCCTTTGGCTTTGTCCTGTTTTGCTTTGAACATGCATTCTGTTCAAATCATATCTTTCGAAGTTATAAATAACTTCATGTTATATATTTCCCTTCGCCAATACGAATATGTCTGCGCGATTGGACGCCACGGGAGCCTGTCCGCCGCCGCGCAGTATTTGAATGTATCGCAACCGGCCCTGTCCAACGCGCTGACACGGGTTGAAGAACATCTTGGACACCCGCTGTTCATTCGCCGCCGGGGCGCAGCCATGGCCCTGACGCCTCAGGGCCGGAGGTTCATTGAACAGGCCGAGGCTTTGCTGAACGACGCTGCGCGAATCGAAACCTCTGACACACCCACGCCGGGGATGACGCACTTCAGATTGGGTTGTTTCACAGACCTCGCCCCGTTCCTGTTGGCCCCTGCCCTGAATCATTTGCGCGTCGCTTTTCCAAATGTCGCGATTTCATACGTCGCCGCGTCCTTCGAAGGGCTTCTAAATGGGATGATCGACGGCCAGATCGACATCGCGATCACTTATGATCTGACCATGGACGCCGGGTTCACCCGAGCCAAGTTGTTTGACAGCAGGCCAAAAGCGTTGACGCCGCCAGATCATCCACATTCATCAAAGGGCAGCGTGACCCTGACTGACATCGCGACTTACCCTCTTATCCTGTCGACCGAAGGGCTTTCGGCACAACACATCCTGGGTCTGTTTCGCCGAAAGGGTCTGCGCCCAACAGTCGCGCACCGGGCAGCGTCGCTAGAGATTCAGCGCAGTCTTGCCGCGCATGGCGAGGGAATCGGCATCAGTTACGCCAGCCCGCCCAGCCCTGTAAGTTACGACAACCGGCGATTGGTCGGCATCCCTATCACCGACCCGGACGCGGCCGAGTCGGTGGTTCTGGCACGACACGGCACAGGCCCGGCTGACCCAACGGTCAATCAGGCCGAACGCGTTTTACAGGATGGATTGAAACAGGTGTAACGCCTTATTTCTTGCGTAACCGGATAACGACGTCGACAGACGCAATCTCAACGCCTTCGGGGGCTTCAGGCAAGCGCTGAATCACAAGCTGGTCAGACGGTGCGTCACTCAGGCGGGCCTCGTCTTCCCAATAAAAATGGGGGTGATCGTGCGTATTGGTATCGAAATAGCTTTTCGAACCATCCACGGTGATTTCCTGCAGAATGCCTGCGTCACAAAAGGCGCGAAGCGTATTATAGACCGTAGCCAAAGACACAGCGTCGCCGTTTGCTTTGGCGGACTCAAACAGGCTTTCTGCAGTGACATGGCGATGGCGGCCGTCGCCCACAAGAAGCTCAGCCAGCGCCACACGCTGACGCGTAGGCCGCAAGCCGGCGTTTACCAGCCAACCTGTCGCTATTTCGTGGCTCTGAGGTGTCATCGATCCGATACCCATAGTTGCTGCTTTTATATATAGGGGCGCATAGTTGGCAATTTCAAATGAAATTCATTCGCAAAGATAGGTGTCTACACAACATGATGTGGGCCACCGCTCTTGCAGGACCTTGCAAACGGGTGATAGACGAGGCCAGATATAAAGACAGACCCCCGGCAGGAAAGGCGGCAGAATGGCCCAGTTCCCGAGCAGTTTTGACAAAGATGATCTGCTGAAATGCGCCCGTGGCGAATTATTCGGCCCTGGCAATGCGCAGTTGCCTGCCCCGCCGATGCTGATGATGGATCGGATTACCGACATCTCAGGCGATGGTGGGGCGCATGGCAAAGGCCATGTTGTGGCCGAATTCGACATCACGCCCGACCTTTGGTTCTTTGACTGCCATTTCCCGGGGAACCCGATCATGCCCGGTTGTCTGGGTCTGGACGGTCTGTGGCAGTTGACCGGTTTCAATCTGGGCTGGCGCGGCTGGCAGGGACGCGGTTATGCACTGGGCGTAGGCGAGGTCAAACTGACAGGAATGGTCCGCCCGGACCGCAAGATGCTGACATATTACGTCGACTTCACCAAGGCGGTTCAAACCCGTCGCCTGACCATGGGTGTGGCGGATGGCCGGGTCGAAGCCGACGGTGAAGTGATTTATCAGGTCAAGGATATGAAGGTTGCACTGTCGGAAAGCTAACCCCAGCTATCGGACACGTCACTGAAAACGAACTACAGGAGTACGCTTATGCGTCGCGTCGTCGTCACCGGTCTGGGGGTCGTCTCCTCCATCGGGAACAATGCCGAAGAGGTTTTGGCCTCGCTCAAAGCAGGCAAATCCGGGATCGAGGCCAACGAGCAGATGGTCGAACATGGTTTTCGCAGCCAGATTGCCGGAACGCTCAAGATCGACGTGGCCCAGCATGTGGACAAGCGTACCCTGCGCTTTATGGGCCCAGGCGCGGCTTATGCCCATATCGCCATGAGCCAGGCGATTGCCGATGCCGGCCTTACCGAGGAACAGGTGGTGAACCCGCGCACAGGTCTGGTGGCAGGCTCGGGCGGGCCGTCCACCAGCGCGATGCTGACGGCCCATCAAACCGTTCTGAAAACTGGCGCGACCAAGCGGATTGGGCCGTTTGCTGTGCCTAAATGCATGTGCTCGACGATTTCGGCAAACCTTGCGACTGCGTTCAAGATCAAAGGCATCAACTATTCGATCACCTCGGCCTGCTCGACCTCGTTGCACTGCATCGGCAACGCTGCGGAACAGATCATGCTGGGCAAGCAAGACGTGATGTTTGCTGGTGGCGGAGAGGAACTGGACTGGACCCTGTCCTGTCTGTTTGACGCGATGGGCGCGATGTCATCCAAGTACAACGACACGCCGGACAAAGCCTCACGCGCGTTTGATGAAAACCGCGACGGCTTTGTGATTTCGGGTGGCGGCGGCATCGTCGTGCTGGAGGATCTTGAGCACGCTCTGGCGCGTGGCGCAAAGATCTATGCCGAAGTCACAGGATACGCGGCAACTTCGGATGGCCATGACATGGTCGCTCCGTCCGGTGAAGGCGGCGAGCGCGCAATGCGTCTGGCGCTGGGTACTCTGCCCGAGGGCCGCAAAGTGGACTACATCAATGCCCACGGCACCTCGACCCCTGTCGGCGACGTGGGTGAGGTTGAAGCCGTGCGCCGCATCTTTGGCGAAGGCAATGTGCCACCGATTTCGTCAACAAAGTCGATGACTGGCCACGCGCAAGGCGCGGCAGGTGCGCTCGAGGCGATCTTCTGCCTGCTGATGCTGGACCATGATTTCATTACGCCGTCGATCAATGTCGACACACTTGCCGAAGGCATCTTGCCCGGTGAAATTGCAACCGAAGTGGTTGAAAACGCAGGACTGGACAGTGTCATGACCAACAGCTTCGGCTTTGGTGGCACCAACGGGTCCATGATTCTGTCAAAGTATAACGGGTGAAAGTGATGTCGGATCTTCTTAAGGGTAAACGCGGCCTGATCATGGGCGTGGCCAATGACCGCTCAATCGCGTGGGGCATTGCCAAAGCCATGCACGAGGCGGGCGCGGAACTGGCTTTCACGTATCAGGGCGAGGCATTCGGCAAACGGCTTGAGCCTTTGGCCCAAAGCCTTGGCAGCGACTTTATGGTCGATGCAGATGTCACCGATGACGAATCGCTGGATCGCGCGTTCGGCGAGCTGGCACAACGTTGGCCAACCATCGATTTCGTTGTCCATGCCATCGCATATTCGGACAAGTCCGAGCTGACGGGCCGTTTCCTGAATACCACACGGGCGAATTTCAAACACTCGATGGACGTCTCGGCCTATTCCTTCATTGAAGTGGCGCGCCGCGCCTATCCGATGATGAAGGACAATGGCGGCTCACTGCTGACCCTGACGTATCAAGGGTCAAACCGTGTTGTGCCGAATTACAACGTCATGGGTGTTGCCAAAGCCGCTCTGGAGTCGGCAACGCGCTATCTGGCCAACGACCTTGGCCCCGATGGTATCCGCGTGAACGCGATTTCGCCGGGACCGATGAGAACTCTTGCCGGTGCAGCCATCGGCGGCGCACGCAAGACCTACAAGTTTTGCGATCAGAACGCTCCTATGCGTTCTAATGCAACGCTGGAGGCCGTGGGCGGAACTGCGGTGTACCTCACATCTGATGCTGGCGCTTGCACGTCGGGTGAAATCATCCGCGTCGATGGCGGTTTCCACGTTCTTGGAATGCCTCAACCCGACGCTATGTGACCATATCTTTCCCTGCCGCTGTCAAGATTTTACCATCTTTGGGCGGCAGGAATTCGATATGAGCAAGCTAGATCAAATCATTGCGAATAACGCACGTGCGACGCAAACCCGGAAGAAGACCGGTTTTCTCAGCCAACGGGCCAGAGTCCTGCTGCTGACGCTGACATGTCTCTTGGTTGCGTTTATTTTCTTTACGCAACCACAGGTGCGCGCAGCACTTGATGCTTTGATCGGGTAATTTTCAGACCGGGATTCCGGCCCGAACCGCGCGTCAGTTGATCGACACAACCTCGATATCAAAAATCAAATCTTGACCAGCCAACGGGTGATTGGCGTCCAGAGTTACAGTCGCTTCATTCGCGCCGACCACAGTAACTGGTACGGCTTGACCGTCCGGTGATTGCATTTGCAATTGCGTTCCAGGCTCCAGCGGGATGTCGTCGGGAATACCTTCACGAGGAATTTCCTGACGCATCGCAGGATTGATCGGACCGTAGGCATCCACACAGGCAATCTCGACCCGTTTCTTGTCACCGGCAACCAGACCAGGCATGGCGCTGTCCAAACCGGGAATGATCTGACCCGATCCAACCACGAATTCCAGCGGATCGCGCCCCTCTGAGCTGTCGAAGACTGCGCCGTCCAACAGTGTTCCGGTGTAATGGATGCGAACCGTGTCGCCTTGTTTGATTTCGGTCATCGAGGCCTCCGGCCGTTCAAAGGGATTGAGCGGCCAACCCTAGAGCCTGACACAATGTTGTAAACCCTTGGCTCTTTCACCCCCCTCGTTGTTGTGCCAACCTGCGCGCGATCAGAGGAGGATCACATGCCGATCACCACCTGTGTCTTCGATGCTTACGGAACACTTTTCGACGTTGCGGCTGCTGCCCGCCAGGCTGCGGACGAACCGGGATTTGAAGCCCTCAAAGACAAATGGCCAACAGTTGCCGGGCATTGGCGCCTGAAGCAATTGCAATACACCTGGCTGCGCGCCGTGGCCGATGCGCATACCGACTTTTGGGATGTCACTCAGGACGGGCTGGATTGGGCGCTGGACGCCGCTGGACTGCAAGGCGACCCTGAACTGCGTCAACGTCTGCTTGATCTTTACTGGGAGTTGCAGGCCTATCCTGAAGTGCCCGACATGCTGAAAGCGCTCAAAGAAGGCGGGTTGCAAACGGCGATCCTGTCCAACGGGTCGCCCCCCATGCTGGACGGCGCCGTCCAGTCTGCGGGTATCGGCGATGTGCTGGACGATGTTCTGTCGGTTGAAAGTGTTGGTGTCTTCAAACCCCATGCCCGCGTGTATGATCTGGTACAGAAACGGTTTGACTGCGCCCGTGACGAGGTGTTGTTCGTCAGCTCAAACGGTTGGGATGCTGCAGGTGCCAGCGGATACGGTTTTGTCACTGCGTGGGTCAACCGGATCGGTGAACCGATGGACCGCTTGCCCTGGACACCAGCCCATGTGCTGCCCGATTTAACCACAATCCCAAAACTTGCAGGGCTTTGATGTCAAACTTCACAACTACGGACGGCAAGCGCATCTACTTTGAGGAAACGGGCACGGGCACGCCGCTTTTGTGTCTGGCCGGACTGACCCGAAACAGCCGCGACTTTTCGTTTTTTGCTCCTCATGCCGCTGACCTGCGCATGATTGCGATGGACTACAGAGGGCGTGGTCGTTCGGACTATGATCCCGATTTCATGAACTACAACATCTTTCGTGAATCGCATGACGCGATCGAATTGCTGGATGTACTGGGGATCGAGAAGACTTTCGTTCTGGGCACCTCGCGGGGTGGTCTGATTGCCATGGCTCTGGCCGCAAGCCATCCCGAGCGGCTGGCCGGGGTGATCCTGAATGATGTTGGACCTGTCATTGAAACA